>JAFXJR010000023.1 GCA_017532145.1 Lachnospiraceae bacterium
CTTTGCGGGCTGCTTCCAGCTCTGCATTTACCTTATTTGCATCCGCCTGCTTTTTCGCTGCCTCCAGTGCTGTCTTGGCTGCTTCCAGCTCTGCTACGGTGACATCTGCCTTACCATAAGCTGTCTTGGCTGCATTTAACTTATCTGTCAAATTCTTAAAGGCTGCTGCCTGATAGTCTGCTTCTTGATAAGCAGAAACAGTGTCCATTAATGTCTTTAAGGCTTTGCGGGCTGCTTCCAGCTCTGCATTTACCTTATTTGCATCCGCCTGCTTTTTCGCTGCCTCCAGTGCTGTCTTGGCTGCTTCCAGCTCTGCTACGGTGGCATCTGCCTTACCATAAGCTGTCTTGGCTGCATTTAACTTATCTGTCAAATTCTTAAAAGCTGCTGCCTGATAGTCTGCTTCTTTATAAGTAGAAACAGTATCTATCAATGTCTCTAATGCTTTACGGGCTGCTTCCAGTGTAGGGTCAACAGAATCTGGTTGGTCTGGATTAGGCTGCTCCTGTGTAGACTCTAATGCTGAATAAGCCTTCTCCAACTCTTCCTGTAAATCATCCAGCTGAATCTGCTGCATACTAGTATCATCCAAGCCTGCCTTTGCTGCTACTAAAGCCTCAGAAAATGCTGCATAGGAGTCTTCGGTATAGTTTGTAGCCTGTACTGACTGTAGCTCATTATACTTGGTCTGCAATGCGGTACGGTCTACCAATCCCAGTGCATAGTCGATATCGCCTAATTTAAATTTAGCCTGCTCAATCCAGCAAAGGTCAGAGGTTACACCACCTTTCCAGGCTTTAGAAAAGGCTTCATCAAAATGCCCGTAGGTATCCATAATAATGGTGCCATCCGGCTGTACCACAATACCTGTATATCCAGTATCACCAGAATAGGTATTCTGTGCATAGTCTCTGTCTACTAGAATACGGTACTGTCCTTCATTCTGCTCCATGATGTCCTCATAGGTTCCTACCCAGGCAACCCATTCACCTGCATACCAGTCGGAGCTTCCTCCATGTACACCATCACCATTCTTATCTGCAACAATTTCACGGAAGGTAACAACCAGTCTGCCACTGATGGGATCATATACCATCTTATGACGCTCACCATAGAGGGAAGCCGGCAACTCTACAGGCTCACTCCAGGTATCACCCTCATCATCCGAGTAAAACATCAGAGATTTATGGGTAGTAGGACTCTTTTTATCACTTCTTGCCAGTCCGATAATTCTTTCTCCATCGGGTGAACGGAACAAACCTACTTCGCAGATTCCATATTTCCCTTCAATCTCTCTGTATTCATCCAAATAAAGCTCAGGCTTGCTCCACTGCTCATTTCCATTCTCATCGAAAGTAAGATAGGTCTTATAGTTATAGTAGTCATAACCATGATAAATAGCCATCCACTTATCTATATAGTCGCCATTATCATCCTTCATCCGAATCATACTAGCCATAGCCACTATAGTCCAGTTCTGACTTCCATTATCAAAAGTAGGATGATAGGTAACATATTCACTCCAGGTTTCTCCACCATCATTAGAGATAGAGGTATCCCAGCCTCCCTTGGTATTGCCATGCCAGTTAGGTCTACCACTAATCATAATCAGCTTCTGGCTTCCATCCAGAAAATCCAACTTGTATAGGGTAGGTGTCTCATAGGAGTTTAACCAGGAGGTAGGTTTATTCGTTTTTTCTTCCCATGTCTCTCCTGCATCCCGGCTAATCTGCATTACGACCTCGCCCTTACCATGTCCAATAGCATAAGCAGTAATCAGAGTTTGATTATCATCCAGCATAATCATATCCGGATGTGCCAGATACTGTCTGGGACCTCCCTGATCCTTTTCTACATCACTCAGGTACTTATCAGGCAACTCATACTGCTGCAGGTTTGAAGCGAAGCCCAATTCCTTTGTAATATTAATTGTCACTTCCTTTGTGTATCCACCAGCCTCGTTAGCAACCGTAATCGTTACCTTTCCTCTCTTAATCGCTGTTACCACACCATTGCTGTCTACTTCAGCAATTGCAGGGTCAGATGAAGTAAAGGTAATGGTTTGATCTTCCTGATCAGAAAGTAAATCTACTTCAATGGTATGAGTTTCACCAGGATGCATTTCCACATTAGTTTCTGCAATATTCAAACCATTGATCAGCATACTTACTGCTACTTCTGTCTCTGTTAAAGCACGGTTATAAATCTTTACTTCGTCTACAATACCGTTGAATCCGGTACCACCTACTACCTCTACAGGTGCAGGGAAGTTATTGGTAGCAGTCTTTGTCCAAGGATTTTCTGCCGTCTTTGTACCATCAATATACAATCTTAAACCGTTAGTACGGTCATTGGTCCAGGTCATATTTACCCAGGTATTTAACGGAATCGTTCCATTCAATGTCAAGAAGCTTCCAGAACCAGAACCTACATTTACTCCAGGCTTTGCTGAATTATGCATCTGATTATTCAAAGAATAATAGGTATCTGTACTCATCATCACAGAACTTCTGCCACTGGGAGTCTCAGTAATGTACATCCAGTAGCCTACCGTCCACTGTTCTGTCAAGTTATCTGCTGTTGGGAAGGTGGCCTTTGTTGTTCCATTAACCTTAAGTCCCTTTCCCGACTTTCCATCTACATATTCACCGCCTGCATTGATTCCATTACGCTGTCCCCAGCCGTCCTTTACTGTATTATTGCTATCTCCATCGAAGGAATAGTAAGATACCTGAATACCTGATTCCAGTGAAGGACGCTCTACGGTTACACGAATGGTAGCAGATTTTGTACTATCCTGTACAGAAGTTGCTTTAATATTAGTAGAACCAATTCTATGTCCTGTTACTACACCAGTAGAACTTACACTAACGATATTCTCATTTTCGGAAGACCAGATTACTCTCTGATTCAATAAATTTTCAGGAGCTACCGTTACATTTAACTGCTTTGTTCCACGAAGAGCAACTGTGGTAGCCGTACCCTCTGTAATAGTTACAGAGCCTACTGTATCTGTTCCGGCTGCTTTCTTCGCCAGATAGGTGTTAGTCAGCGTCTTAATCTGTGCTTCTACTGTGTTCATATCTGTAGCCAGTGTAGATTTTCCTTCCTCGGTCAGATAATATTGACTGGAAGGATAAGTCGCTTTAATAGAAGCCATTAACGTATCTACCTCTGCCTCCATAGCCGAAACTTCTTCCTGCATCATCAGCAGCTTGTTTACGTCTCTGACACCCTGTGCCATCTTTTCCAGACGAGTACTGGACCTTACTTCTGCATTTGCCTTATCTTCTTTTTCATCCGGGAAAATCAGGAAGCAGTCACCGGCCTCAAAGGCATTATGGGTGGTATCCTCCAAAGGATTTGCTACCCAGGAATCATAAGCCCATCTCATGTATCCGCTGCCGCCTACAGAGTAAGCATACATCATAGTCCAGTAGCTTTCTCCCGGAGCACTTAAGGAAAAGCTGCCTGGCTTATGGCCTGTACAGGTATAAACTGTCGTTTTTAAGCCCAGTTCATCTCTTTCCTGGCGTAAGGCTTCAAACTCAGCAGGATGAGCCTTTACGGCAATAGAACCTACACTTAATACGTCCAGACGCATTGCCAAATCTCTCTTATCTACAAAACCATCCATGGCTCCTGCTGTCTTTAGGGGAACACCTTTAATATCCAATACACTGTCGATTAAATTAAAGGCATTAGCACTAAATCCACGCTCATCGATACCAATATAGGTATAGTCCTTCCAGCCTTCATCCGTTACATGCTGAATCAAATCCTGTAAAAAGGCTCTCCATGCACTTTCCCAGTTGGCATTCCATCCATTTGCAGCTTCAACCGTAATTTTCTCATTTTGCTTCGTTGCTTCATTATAATAGGTAACTGCACAGGACCAGGGTGCAATACTATAGCAGATAATCTTGTCTCCAATGCCCAATTCCTTATTGAATTTTACCCATTTATCAAAATCTGTATAGTCAAAGGACCAAGTACCATCTGCTTTCTTTGTCCATTTTACCATAGAAGGATATTTTACATCGTTAGCGCTATAGGTCTGTCCAGCCCAAGCCTCCTCCACAATAGTGGTGGTGATGGCATATCCACCAATAGACTTATACTTTTCCATAATCGGACGAAGAATAGCAAAATGCTCGTCCGAGAATGCGGTTACCCCATAGTACTCTGCAGAAGCATAGGGATTTTGCCAAAGCTCAATATCGAAGCCGTCTTCAAATTCCTCCTCATCTGGTAATACCGCATCGGCAACCTCCAAGGTATAGGTAAGCTTCTGAGGGGTACTCACTCCCTGTGCTGTTACGGAAATCTCACCGGTATAGGTTCCTGCTGCTGTATTCTCAGGCACCTCAATGGAAACCCATACATTCTGCAGTTTGTCATAAGCAACATCAATAGGAGTAGAAGCATCCTGATACAGGATTTCATTTGCTTCCTGTCTGCTGCCTGTGGGAATGGGTCTGGTAGTGCTTCCATAGCCCGGCATTCCTGTATAGGCATCTACTGACTTAATAAAGGTTAGCTTTACATTTTCCTTGCTAATCTTGGCTCCATTAGCACCAGTAAAATCTCCTGCCGTTACTGTTAAATCCTGGGCTGCAGAGTCGATAGCCAGTACGGAAATCTGGGAAATAGCAGCATCATTTCTCCAGGCATACAGCGTTTCAGTCTTCTTTTCTGCTGCTGTTTTTAAAGTATTATATTTATCTGCAGTCCACTGTAGATTGTCATCTACAATCGTAGTTTTTAGCTGAGTAGGAGCAGTTGTTATATTAAAGGTTACGGTAGCTGATTGATTATCTGCCTCAGATTTAATTTCTACAGTTGCTTCTCCTTCTCCAGTAGCTGTCACTACACCGTTTGTATCTACTGTTAAAATATCAGGATTTTTTGATTCAAAGGTAATATTTCCTTCTGCTGCATAAGCAGGTGTAACTGTATATTGCAAGGTATGGGTTTGTTCTACCTTGATATCAACAGAAGTATTGGTTGCTGTATAGACTCCACTTCATACCTGTTATGATATACTACCACCTGAGCAGCATCGATTAATGTACCAGTAGCACTATCGTTTTTTGTTCCAGTGGCTTCTGCTCTAAAAATATGAGGACCTTCTCCCAAATTATCAAAGGTAGCAATCTTCTCCGAATCAATATTGCTGGAACGATACAGGTCGTACTCTCCCTTTTCCACACCATCAATATAATACTTTACCTTACCCATAGGTTGGTTCTTACCAGCATATACATCTATCTTATGCCCTACAAACTTCACCTCATAATAGGTAGTCTCCGGATTAGTTGCATCTGGAGTATTTGACCATGTATGATTCGCATTTCCTGCTGTCCACTTTCCTTCTGGAAAAATAAAGTAATTATTGTCACCACTCTGTTTTGTATGCGGAATGGTAAGCTGATACTCTGTTGTCTCACGCACAGACGGTTCCTCCACCGTCCCCAGAGTCACTCCCTCTAATAGGGAATCCGATACTGTTTCCAGTACCTGTCCTTGCAGCAGTTCGCTGCTGTTCTGTGCAGCTGATGCCCAGGCTGGACTGGTTCCGAACAGTACACCACACATCAGCATCGTGCCTAATACTTTGGACAAATACCTTTTTTTCATTATACTTTTCCCTCCTTTAAATTTTATAACTTAGCAAAATTTTCAATGGACATCTACAACTATTTATATATTTTGTCATATTTTTGGGTAATTCTACTGCTATTTTAATCAATTTGCACTACTTGGTCTTTATCATATTGTATTATTTATTTGTACTATTTATTTGCACATTTATCTTTCTGCTGTATATCCATTTCTCTGTTTTACAATAATACTTGTCCTAAATATTACACCCAAAAAGCAGCACCCTATGTTTAATAAACTAAGGTGCTGCCTTGATAGTAAATTATTTGCTAACAGATAAACCTTATCTAGTACATCGAATAATTAATAACTGATACATTGGCTGAGGCGTGGTTTGCAGAGTGCATATCAAAAAACGCAGGCGTAGTGGTGCTTCCTTATTAAGCCTATATCACGAAAAATATAAAGCATAAATTAGTATCTATTTATTCAAGCTCACAGATTTCGTCATAATCTTCAAACATAATCCTTATTCCACATTCGTTACTTTCAACATGATAATGTCCTGCATACCATTCTGAAAATTCCAGATTATCATAGATGTATTGCAGCCACTTCTCAGTGGACTTATCTACTGCGGACTGATCCAATCCAGGAATAAATGCCCATACAGGTTCTGCTTCAATCGGGACAGTATGTGAAAGAACGACATCTACTGACCAATCTACTTTCTCAAGTTGCTTCTCCACATATTCCTTTATCACTTCATCCGGCTGCTCAGATTCAAACCACCTTAATCCATGGCTTAAACGGTAGTATTTATCTATACTATAGGCTCCTCCAATCGGCATGACTTTTTTATTATGGAAATTGTAAATCTCCCCATCTTTGGCAAACAGAATATTGGGATACTGCTTCTCTATATACACAATACCTCCATTCCACAGTATCTCATCATAATCTGCTGCAAGCCAAGGTCTTTCTTCATGATTTCCATGAATACAAAATAAGGTAATATTTAATCTTGACAACTGTGATTTTATCTCCCTATCTGAACTATTCAGATAATAATTAATACCTACATCCCCCAAGATAATCATTACATCATCAACTGTGGTTCTATTTTCTTCACAAAATTCTTCAATACGGCCAAATTTTCGATGGGTATCTCCTGTGATATAAAAATGCACTTATCTATCAGCTCCTTCTATGTAACAAATAAGAATACAAAAAGAGAGCCATTATGATTTAACAGCTCCCTCTTATCATCATTCCACTATCAGCTTAGTCCTGTACATAAGGCATCAAAGAGATATGACGCGCTCTCTTCACAGCAACTGTAAGCGCCCTCTGATGCTTTGCACAGTTTCCTGTGATTCTTCTGGGAAGGATTTTACCTCTCTCAGAAACGTATCTTTTCAGCTTATTTACATCTTTATAATCAATTACATTGTCTTTACCACAAAATACACAAACCTTTTTCCTTCTGCGCATACCGCCTTTTCTTCTCATCGGAGAATCGGACTTCTCTGCTTTATTGTAAGCCATAATCATGCCTCCTGTCTTAATCAATTATCAGTTAAACGGCAATTCCTCATCAATTCCATCAGGAATATTCATAAAACCATCTCCGGCACCCATAGGTTCCGGTCTTCCACCTCCGGAAAAACCGCTGTTTCCAGCATATCCCCCATCCATACTGCTGCCGGAACTGTTTTTGCTCTCTGCAAACTCATGTTCTTCCACTACCACCTCAGTGGTGTATACCTTTACTCCATCCTTATTTGTATAGCTGCCTGTCTGGATACGTCCGCATACGGCAATCTTGGTTCCTTTGCGAAGATATTTCTCTGCAAATTCACCTGATTTTCCAAACGCTACACAACTAATAAAGTCTGCACTGGCTTCGTCGCCACTTCTATTAAATCTGCGATCCACGGCAAGGGTATATCTGGCAATAGCCATAGGGCTTTCTCCCTGGGAATACCTTACTTCGGGATCACGGGTTAAACGTCCCATAAGTATTACTTTATTCATTCAGTCTCCTGTTCCTTATGCCTCGTCCTGTCTAACGCATAAATATCTGATCACATTGTCCATGATACGAACTCTGCTTTCGATTTCGACCGGAACAGTGCTTTCAGCATCGAAGTGGATAAAATAGTAGTAGGCTTCTTTCATCTTCTGAATCTCGTAAGCAAGTCTCTTCTTACCCCATTCATCAACGTCTGTTACCTGTCCACCGAATCTCTCAATAAGAGCCTTGCATTTTTCGATTACTTGTGCTCTTTCTTCATCTTCGATTTTTGCACTGACAACAACGGCTAATTCATATTTGTTCATGTGCGTTTTACCTCCTTTTGGTCTCTGGCCCCCATTCCCTGATGGGAGCAAGGAATTTTCATATATCACAAGTTAATATACTACCATACGATTCCTATATTTTCAAGCTTTTTGTCTAACTTCTCTGATATTTTTTTCCACCAGCTTACGGGCAATCATAATCTGATGACCACAGCCCGTACATTTCAGCCGAAAATCTGCTCCTATCCGCAAAACCTCCCATTCCTTACTGCCACAGGGATGCTGCTTTTTCATTGTGATAATATTTCCTACCTGAATATCCATATTCTTTTCCTCTACAAAGCTCCAAAAATCTCCCCGATCGCTCCCTGCACAACCAAATTGGCTATTCCATCCTTATCAGTGGAATCCTTATTGATTAGAATCAACTTATCTCCCCGGTAATAATCAATCAGTCCGGCTGCCGGATAGACGACCAAAGAGGTTCCTCCAATAATCAGTACCTCTGCATTTCTAATCAAACTAACTGCTTCCTCCAGCAGCTGCTGATCCAATCCTTCTTCATAGAGTACTACATCCGGCTTAACACATCCTCCACAGGCATCACAGACCGGTACTCCTGATGACTGCCTGATATACTCCACCCCAAAGGATTTACCACAGGCCTCACAGTAATTACGCAGAACCGAGCCATGCAGCTCCAACACCCTCTGACTGCCTGCCATCTGATGCAGGCCATCAATATTTTGGGTAATCACCGCCTTTAGCTTCCCTTCCTTCTCCCATTCAGCCAGCTTTAAGTGAGCCTTGTTGGGCTTGGCATCGAAGCCAATCATTTTTTCTTTATAAAAATCGTAAAATTCCTTTGTATAGTATCGGTAAAAGGTATGACTTAAGATAGTCTCCGGTGGATAGTCATACTTTTGATGATACAATCCGTCCACACTGCGAAAATCCGGTATACCGCTCTCTGTAGACACACCGGCTCCGCCAAAAAACACAATATTATTACTGCCTGCAATAATTTCTTCCAGTCTTTTTATCTGCTGTCTGTTCTTTTCTTCCATAGGAATTCCCTCTCCTGATTTTTATCAAAGTGAATATTTGGAATCCGCAAATTCAATTTCATTAAATTTCGCTGCTTGCTCCACCTGACAGAAGTAAGTCCCTTTATCACTACACAATAGTATTCACCACTTGGTACATGGAATAATTAATACCTGATCCATTGGCTGATAATGTAATTTTCAGCATATAGAGCAAAAAAACGCAGGCGTAGTGGTGCTGCGCTGAGTTTTTTTGCTATGTACTATGGAAAAGACGAGTCAAAGAGTCAGTGAATTAATATTTGATGTACTTAAATCGGCAGATAGGCGACTTTTTTCTATCACATAGCTGTTCTTCTGTTTTCCTCTTATTTACTAAAGGAACTGGACAGAGTCAGTGTATTCATATTTTGAATTTTCTTATAAATCTGTGGTGCTTCTTCTTCAATCTGCTGCTGATGGGTCAGGATTTCATCCCAGATAAGCTTAGGCGTCTTATACTGGCTGTAGGTGCCTTCCAGGCGGCTTCCTTCAATCAGACCAAACAGGTAATCCAGTTCCTCATCTGTATAGGTAGGCACCAGAGCATAGCCTTGTGATACTCTAAGATGATCCTCCCCGTTAAATTCAAAGGACTGTCTCCACCACCTGGTATATTCCTCAAATCCCGGTTTTCCCTCCAGTTCCTCTGCAACCGCCAGTGCGGACTTATAACCACACATTAATGCACCCTGTACCTCTACCTCTACAAAGGCTGCCGTATCACCAATGGCAATCACATTTTGCTGATAAGGCATCATCATGGAGGCAAATCCCTTCACTGAACACCCTGTTTTCTTTAAAACCCTTGCATTCTGCAGCTGTGCGGCTAAAGGACTGCTTTCCTTGAGTTTTTCAAAAATATCTGTAGGACGAATATTGGCATCCCCGGTCAATGTCATTTCCACAATATTGTCTCCATACATACTGGGACCGATAATAGCCGGTGAATTGGTATGGTAAGTCTTACCATAGTATAGATTCCAGCTGTTAGGCTCTATCCCGGTTACTCCCTCCAGAACATACTTGACTACATGCGCTGTTGCATAGTGGATTCTGCCTTTGTTCAGTCCAAATTTTTCACTGACTACTGCATTAACCCCCTCAGAAATAATCAGCTTCTTTCCCCAAAAGCTTGTAGAAACTCCATTGGCGCTGACTTCCACTCGGACTTCTTCTCCACAATCCTCACCGCCAACTGCCACACTTTCCATCTGGAATACCACTCCGGCCTCCTTACATTCCTTATATAAACCGGCTAACAGCTTCTGTTTGTCAAATTTCAAAGCAAACGGCTGATTCTCTGGTAAAGCAAAATGAATAATACGATTTTTAGGAGAATGGTAATATTTGTTCCTTATCTCTACTAAGTCTCCCTGATAGGAAACTTCAAAACCGTTTTTAGTAAAAACCAGTCGATTTTCCTTTACCTCCAGCTTTTCCCCCTCATATCCATCATCCAGAATAAATTGCATAGAACATGCTCTCTGTACGGTATCAAAATTTCTCTTTTTCTCAATAACGACTACCTTAATTCCCTTCTCTGCTGCCGTTTTTGCAGCCATTAAGCCTGCTGGCCCTGCACCAACAATAATTAATTCCCACTTTTCCATTTTTCTTTTCTCCTTATATTGTTAAGATACTAGGAACAAAAGACCATCTATTTTCTTGCTCGCATGAAAATAGACGACTTTAGAACCCACAAAGCATAAAAATATATCTATTTTTCGTATAAAAATATATGGATTTCAAATTTCTTTAGGATTTCGTGAGCGTGAAACGCAAAGAAATCTGTAAGCATCAAGGGAGCAAATGCTTTTAACCCCAACATCTATTCCTATTTGTATCATATTATATTTTTGCAGCTAATACAAGTATATGTTTTATCCTCCTTACTATCCGTAGTAGAGTCTTAGGATTGATGATTCTAATCGACTGATTTATCGCATTGCTGATGATAAAATAGAAATTCTTCAATGCTGCTCTCATTATAGAAAATAAAAGGATTTTCGGCTCTGTATTACTTAAGGTTTTGTAAACTACCGTTCTTCTGCTTGTTTTTCCTGCCTCCCTTTACTATAATCAGCTTATATCAGGATATTCAATATACTTAATCTGCAAAGGGAGGTTTTTTTATGAAAAAAAAGAAAAAACATCGATTACTGCCTACCGTCCTTCTGCTTTCTCTTACTTCTGCCTGTGCCTCAGCTCCCACCGGAACAGGGAATCCATCATCAGTCAACCCGGAAGGTTCAGACACTCATTCTGCCCAGACATCCACAGTAACTCCAGACAGTACAAGCCAGGCAGTTGATACTACCGGGGAGCGTTCCTCCACCTGGACAGGAGCAGGTACTGACAGCAGAAATATTATTACGGTTCACAGCAGTGAAGAAATTATGGTGGTTCCGGATATTGCACAAATCGTTTACTCCGTACGTACCGAAGCGAAAGAAGCCTCTGCCTGCCAGCAGAAAAACACAGAGGATGTTAATCAGGTGATTGACCTGCTTAAAAGTCTGGGCGTAGCTGAGACCTCTATCCAGACCTCAGACTATTATATGAATCCTATCTATAATTACAACAGTAACACCCGAAAAATCACCGGATATGAGGCCATTACTTCCCTTACTGTCTCTGATTTACCTATTGACAATCTGGGCAGTATCCTTTCTCAATCGGTAGAATCGGGGATTAATAATATCCAGTCTATTACCTATCAATCCAGCCGCTATGATGAAGAGTATGCCAAAGCTTTAACGCTGGCTGTTCAGTCTGCCAAAGCCAAGGCAGAAACACTGGCTCTGGCAGGAAACTGCCGCTTAGGAGGAGTTGCAGGCATCCATGAAACCAGCAACTACAGCGAAGCCCGGTATACAGACAATGCACTGGCCTCTAAAATGAGAGCAACAGCAGCGGCAGAGGAGGCTGTGTTTGACAGTGCCGTCAACATTATGCCAGGAGAGGTAGAGGTGGCCGTGAGTCTTACCGTGGAATACTTTATTCAGTGATTCAGCCCTCTGCCCACTCACTGAACTTATGGAGTCCATCCTTGCTTCCTGAGAGAAACAGAATATCATTTTTTGCAAATAGATAATCCGGTCCGATTACTTCTATCACCGTTCCGGAATTTTCTATGGCAATAATATTTAAGCCAAACCGGGAACGCAGATTCAGGTCTACTACAGCCTTTCCTACCAGCTTCTGAGGTATCTGTATCTTGGATACATTGATTTTTTCACTGAGCTGAACGAAATCCAAGGCTCTGGCTGTCTCCAGACGATTAGCCAGACGTATACCCATATCCTTTTCGGGATAGACCACCTCTGCTCCCAGCTTTTCTAAAATCATTCCATGCTCTGCACTGGTTGCTTTGGAAATTACCGTAGGAATCGACATTGATACCAGATGCAGAGTGGTGAGAATGGAGGTATCCATATGCTCTCCTATACAGACCACTGCCACATCACAATTCTGTATGCCTGTTTCCTCCAGCGTTTTTTTATCCAGATTATTTACCACAAAGGCATTCTCTGTTACTTCCCGCAGCTCCCGTATCTTTTCTTCACTGGCATCTATCACAATCAAATCTGCTCCTGCCTCTGCCAAAGTGACAGCCAGGGCATAACCAAAACGACCAAGTCCCACAATACCATAGGTCATCTTATCACTCTTTGCTTTATAAAACATCCTGATTTTCATACTCCTTCCTATTCGATTACCATGCTGTTTGCTAAGTACACCGAACATGAATTAACTGACCTTTTGAATAATCTGTACTTTCCATAGCACAGCCCAAAAGCCTCAGCCAATAGATCAGTGATTAATGATTCAATGGTAACTGTTCAGTACCTTCACCGTTACGATGCAAAAATCCATGAAAATCGCCTATGGCGATGGGATTTTTGCTCGCTACAACTACATTTTCGTACGGTCTGCACAGCAAGTGTGCAGACCTGCTGAATAGTTACACTCGATGTACTAAAAAACTAACTCTCCTATCCAATCACGATATTACCTTCCGGAACTTTTACCCTTTCTCCTCTGGAAAAATACCACAAGGAGGCGATGGTCAAAGGTCCCAGCCTGCCAATATACATAATCAATATGGATAACAGCTTACTGCCCACTCCCAAATCAGGGGTGATTCCTGTAGACAATCCTACCGTACCAAAGGCACTGGTTATTTCAAATAAAACATCCTCCAATGGAAGCTGCGGCTCCATCAGCAGCATAAGAACGGTACCTATAAAGACGATGGATAAAGCCAGCAACGTAATGACAGAAGCCTTCCGAAATGCGTCCTTTGGCACTGCATAATGAAATGCTTTTTCTGATTGATTGGTAGCTGCGGATTTAATTCCCTGCAGTAAAACAAAAAAGGTACTGGTCTTAATTCCTCCCCCTGTGGAACCTGAAGAAGCTCCAATAAACATCAGCAGTATCACCACCAGCAAGCCTGATGTAGAAAAATTTCCCAGCGGATAGGTGGAAAATCCGGCTGTTCTGGCAGATACACTGCAAAAAAAGGCTCCCAGCCAGCTTATATCCTCAGTCAGTTTAATCAGCAGCGTACCTGTCACAATCAACACTCCACTGACACTTAATACCACCTTGGTATGCATGGAAAATTTTTTCCAGCAAAACCGCTTCTCTCCTACCTCCCGAATAACCAGAAATCCAATCCCTCCAAAGAAAATCAATCCGCAAGTTACCAGATTCAACAAAATATTATCCTGATAAGGAATCAGATTTTGCCAATTACCCAGAATATCAAAGCCTGAGTTGTTAAATGCAGCTACTGAATGGAACAGACTGATTCCCACAGCCCGAAGCAGGGGGTAATCCTGCACAAAGACCATAAAACTCAGTAAGGCTCCCAATCCCTCAAAGATTAGGGTGGTAAGGAAGATATTTTTTATAAAAGTCACGATTCCCTTACCAGAATCCAGATTCATCGCCTCCCGGATAAGATTTCTCCCCTTTAAATCCACTCTTTTTCCTACGGCCAGAATAATACCTGCACCTACAGCTGTTACCCCTAATCCCCCTATCTGAATCAACAGAGCCAGTAAAAACTGTCCCAGCGGTGTAAAGGTATCACCAGCATCCACGACCATCAAGCCGGTTACACAGACCGCACTGGTAGAGGTATAGAGGGCATCAATATAGTTCAGCTCTACTCCCTCCTGCACACTACAGGGCAGTATCAATAATAGAGAACCCAACAAAATAACGATTGCAAAGCCAGCAGCAATAATCCTCACCGGTGGCTGCCTTTTGATAAATCCTATCATATTCACTTTTCCTTTATTACTTCCAATCTCCTTTCCTAAAAAATTCTGACTCACTTTATCAAAGCTTCTCTATCTTGTCCATTCTTTTTACAGATATTAGCTACTTCTTAATCTAATATACAGAATTTTATCTATTGAGAATTTACCTTTTTTCTACAAAATAGAAGAAATTATATGCTATTTTTCAGTACAGATAAAGTGGATATTTTACCATCTGTGTTATCTGTACTGAAAATAGCAGGACAATTTCCTTATCCTTTGTTATTTTCTTTATTGCTCATATCTTCCTGAACTCCAATGGTTAAAGTATGTTGACCTTCCTGCTGCATTGCAGAAAAATCATCTTTTTTGCTATATAAAAGTGCATATCAGTATAGTTTTTTTATTCCTATCCATAATATTGATTATTTGGAAAGTTGCTTTTCTTATCATATTCCTTATACTTGCTCGTTTGAACAGTTTTTACTTGAATAAATGAAATTTTACGTTTCATCCTCTCTCCTCTTTCTTCTCTTTACGCAACCTCTCTACAAAGTTCTTTAGTCTGCCAATGGCCACCTTGAGATTCTCCAAAGAATAGGCATATGATATACGCAGAAAACCTTCTCCACAATCCCCAAAGGCTGTTCCCGGAACCACAGCCACCTTTTCCTCCTGTAAAAAACGATTGGCAAATTCTTCACTAGTCATTCCAAACTCCTTAATACAGGGAAAAACATAAAAAGCACCAAACGGTTCAAAACATTCCAATCCCATTTCCCGGAAAGTATGTAGCAGATAACGCCTTCTCTGATTATAAGCCTCCCTCATTTGGCATACATCCTCGTCTCCATTCTTCAGTGCCTCTACCGCTGCATACTGGCTGGTCGTGGGAGCGCACATAATGGCGAACTGATGAATCTTAATCATCTGCTCCAAAATATTTTTGGGACCACAGGCATAACCCAGTCTCCATCCTGTCATGGCATAGGACTTGGAAAATCCATTAATCAATATGGTTCTCTCCTTCATCCCCGGCAGGGACGCAATAGACACATGCTTTCCCTTATAGGTCAGCTCGGCATAGATTTCATCAGAAATCACAAAGATATCCTTCTCCTCAATTACCTTGGCAATAGCTTCCAAATCCTCTTTTTCCATAATAGCTCCTGTAGGATTGTTAGGAAAGGGAAGAATCAGCACCTTGGTTTTTTCTGTAATAGCCTCCAACAGCTCCTGAGCAGTGAGACGAAACTCATTTTCTGCCTTTAGCTCAATAATCACCGGCACTGCATTAGCCAGAATAGCACAAGGCTCATAGGATACATAGCTGGGCTGGGGAATCAATACCTCATCCCCTTCATTAATCATTGCCCGAAGGGCAATATCGATAGCTTCAGAACCTCCTACCGTTACAATCACCTCATCCTTGTGATTGTAGTCAATATTCTGGGTTCTTTTCATATAGTTGCAGATTTCTATTTTCAGCTCCTTTAACCCTGCATTGGAGGTATAAAAGGTACGCCCCTTTTCCAGTGAATAGATTCCTTCATCCCGGATATGCCAGGGTGTATCAAAATCAGGTTCCCCTACACCCAGGGAAATAGCATCCTTCATCTCACTGACAATATCAAAAAATTTACGAATACCCGAAGGCTTAATGTCAACCACCTTATCTGCTAATGGATTTCTCATGGTGTAATCTTCTCCCTTTCATCCTCAGATTTTTTTGTCAGTATGGTACCGTGATCCTTGTATTTTTTTAAAATAAAATGGGTGGCTGTACTCAGAACAGTGTCCAGAGTGGAAAGCTTGTCGGAGACAAAGGTAGAAACCTCCTTCAGCGATTTTCCTTCCAAAGTTACCATTAAATCAAAGCCACCAGAAATCAGATAGACACTGTTTACCTCCGGATATTTATAAATCCGCTCTGCAATATGGTCAAAGCCCTGTCCTCTTTGGGGAGTTACCCGGACCTCAATCAACGCAGTTACCTTTTCTATAGAGGTCTTCTCCCAGTCAATCATCGTATGATAACCACAGATAATTCCCTCCGCTTCCATGGCAGCCAATTCATTCACTACCGCAATCTCCTCCACACCCAGGATTACTGCCAGCTCCTTAATATCCATACGACTGTTCTTTTCGATAATGGTTAAAATCTGCTCTCTCATCCTCTACTTCTCCTTTATTTATTTCATCACCTTATATAACTCATCCGGCTTTGGTCGTTCCAGAAACCGTCTTTCTTCCCCCTGAAACACTACTCTGTCACGCCCCTGAGTGGTTCTGCCAATCAGGGCTGCCGGTATCTGCTGTTTCTCCAGCTCACGCACCAGCCGCCAGCCATTATCCACGGCCACCAGCAGACAACCGCCTGATTTTAGTTCATAAGGATTAATACCGAAAAATTCACATACCTCTATGGTTTCCTGTTTAATAGGAATCCTTTTTAAATCAATTTCCAATCCAACGCCTGCTCCCTCTGCCAACTCCCAGAGGGATGCAAATATTCCTCCCTCTGCTGCATTGTGCATGGCACAGACATTGGACTTCCCGGCTATGGCAGCCTCCGGTACCACAGAAAGAAACCGGTCAAATTCCTTAGCCTCCTCAATTAATCGTGAAGGATATCGGGTAAGCAGATCCTCTCGGTAATTACCTGCTAGAATAGAAGTTCCTTCCAGCCCTATCCACTTACTGACTACCAAATCCAAACCGGGAACTATTCTATGGATGGAGGGAATATCCTCCCTGCTGCTTTTTCCTATTCCGGTTACCGTCACCAAAGGACGATTGACTGCCTCAGTTACCGTCACCTGCCCTGCTGCCAACTGAATCTGCAAATCGGCACATTCTCCTTCTGCCTCTTCCATCAAAGCCCTAAGCCAGGCTTCCTCCCTATCTGAAGGCAGCAGGACAGACAGCAATACTGCCACCGGCTCAGCCCCGGAAGCTGCCAAACCATTCACTGCTCCATGGATAGCATACCTGGCCAGCTTCTCTCCCTGCCAGGCAGCAAAATCCATCGTTACTGAAGTCAGACCCTCTTTAGCTAACGACAAAATGGCGCAGTCTTCCCCTATTCCTGCGCCAATTACTACTTCCTCTCTCTTTGTTTTTATCTGCTTTAATACAGAACGCTTCCAGACATTTTCTGCTAACCTTCCCGTTTTCATCCTACTGCCTCATTCCCTTGGGAGTATTCTGACACACCAACGCCTCAAGCCCGTTGGGTTCTTGTATACATTCACTTCTTTTTTATTGTGCAGGCGGCTGTTCTGCCGGTGCAGGTGCCGGAGCTGGTGCTGGTGCTGCCGGTGGCTGTTCTGGTGTAGCCAGATGAGCCAGTGCAGCAGCCACATTTTTTACATGATCAATATTATTGGTAGCCACTGCTGCCAGCATTTCATTGTAGGCATTTACATCGTTGGTGGATAAGCCCACGGTAGCTGTCCGGGGAACCATCTTGTAGCTGCTGCTGTTCATCTTCTCCCGACTGACCTCTACACCGTTTTCTGTAACTACCTTCCACAGATTTGCCTTATAGCCAATATGAGCAGATTCTGTTACCACCTGCCCCAAAGGCATGGCTACACTGGTATGAATAATATCACTTTGAGGGCGATTCACCGATACAATCTCGCTTTCATACTTCACCTGACGGTTTGTCGGTCTGGTCTCCACTCCATAAATATTAATGGTTATATTTTTTCCCTCAATCACACCGTCAATATATACCGGATGCTCCAGATTATTGACAAATCGGAAATCCTTATTTGACGACTCCGCAATGGCTACATCTGCCGAAGGATCTACATAGCTGACAATCATGGAGTGGTTATGTCGCTCTGTAATCTCCAGTTCTGCCAGCAGCACCGCATTATAAAGGGTAGTGGATACCTGACAGATACCACCTCCCAGACTGTCTACTACCCGACCATTCATATAAGAATTTGCCATAAAATAACCATTTTCTCTGGTATAAGGGGCTACATTCTCATACATGGAAAATTCATCTCCGGGATAAAGAGTAATTCCTGATATCAGCCGGCATCCGTTTTCAATATTGCCTGATCGGGAACGTCCTGATGAACTATAGCTTGTGGTAAAGCTGCCCAGCACATCCTTCACCATAGCCAACTCTTCCTCACTGCCTCTGGGCTGGTCTACCTCTGCCACCAGTTCTATTGTTGCCTCCTGAAAATCCCATTCCTCTGTCAGATAGTTGAAAATTTTTTCTATGGAAGCCTCCGTATTAATCAGGATGCCATCCTGACCGGGAGTAACGGAAAATCCCGTCTCTGTCCTGGTCAGTACAGCGTCTACTGCCTCCACATTAAACTGGCTGCACTGCTCCTCCAGAATCTGCCTTACCAGCTTCTGATCCAGGTCTACTTCCAAATCATACACTCTGTTTTCATGCTTCAGGTCACTCATCACCTTGTAGCGCTGTATCATATTTCCTTTTTTTCCCAGCGTTACTGCTTCCTCTACCACCTCCGGATTACTCCAGACCAGTCCCAAATCTCCTGCTTTTACCTCTATCTGCTTTCCTTCTGCTACATAAAAGGTTACGGGAAGTTCTCTGACCTCCTCCAGATAATCCTCTACTGCCTGTCTGGCCTGCTCTGCCGTCTTTCCTGCCACATCCATGTCACCAATATAGATACCCCGCTCAATATTCTTTGCTGTATCACTGGTTACACCACTGCTAGTGACCGTCTTATCCTGAATACTTTGCGCCCTGACCGCTAAGGCAGGAGAAGCAGTAGCTAAAATCAGGAGTGCTGCGGTCAGTAATATTTTTTTTCGTGTTTTTTCCATAATTTCTCCCTAATTGTTGTATTAAAAAATAAAGTATGTTAAAGTGGGTACTAGCATAGCTAATACGAGTAAAATTACAATAACAGAAGATACTATTCTTCGTGTTTTCGTGTTATGCATATTAAACATATAAATTTCTTTCCTCCTACTTTTCATCCTGTGGTAATGTGCCATACAACGCAAAGCACATAAGGGTTTTCTCTTTGTTGCATGATAGCATAATCCATCATTTTTTTCAAGAGAAAGGAGTTTTTTATGAAACTGCCATTTTTTTTCAGCTTTATCCTCTTTACTGCCTGGCTGGCCTTTACGATTTCCAGAAGTAGACGTAAGGCAGCCAACCAAAAAAATAATTTCTGGGAAAGGGAGCTGGCTGCTAACAGTACACGTCGGCAGCCTCTGGATGATTTAAACTATATTACCATTCCTTTTGATACCCTGCCGATACATCTGATGGAAAAAGATGAAACGATAGCCGACTGCCTTCGGACGCTTCAATCACTGGCTGATTCTCCTATCGTCAATTTTACCGGAATCAGTAATACGGATTTGAAGCTGCAGTATGGAGCTCCCAATATTGATATACTGTCCCGCTATGACCAAAGCTACACTACTATGGTCTGCACTCTGCAAAAATGGGCAGAGCGGCTGCATGAAGAGGGAGAAGAACAGGCAGCCCGACAGATTCTGGAATTTGCCGTTTCTACGGATACAGATATTAGCGGTACCTACCGTCTTCTGGCTTCTATTTATACAGCTTCAGGGGAACAGGCCAAAATACAGGAGCTAATAGAAAAAGCAC
Organism: Lachnospiraceae bacterium; assembly: GCA_017532145.1. Taxonomy (GTDB): domain Bacteria; phylum Bacillota; class Clostridia; order Lachnospirales; family Lachnospiraceae; genus Kineothrix. Next base: position 19,899 of record JAFXJR010000023.1, read on the forward strand.
AGGGGCTTCGCTCCGGAAGCAAAAAAATTATCGTCCGTACGTTGCAAGAATTCGGTCAATAATCCGGTCAGCTTCATTTCTGGTCAGCTTCTGTATCTCCTCGTCTATAGTTATTCTATGTTTGTCCAGCAGCTTATATAACCGTTCTTTTTGAGACTTCGTCACAGGAGTCTCTTTTTTTATCTGCCAGTGCAGGGAACGGGGGCTAAAGTCCTTCTCATTTTCCTCCCCAAAAAGCTCCTTCAGCTTAAGATATAAGGTAGAGGCGGCCTGAGCATCCCCTAATGCCCGATGTGCCTGATGGGAAAATCCAAAATGCTTACACAGGCAGGAAAGCCGCCTGCTCTCTAACTGAGGCAGAAATTTTCTGGATAATTTCAATGTATCAATACCTTCTTTTTCAAAGTGGAGCTTCTGATTGACGGCTGCCCTTTTGACAAAAGCAAAATCAAAGAGAATACGATGACCCACCAATACATCCCCGCCGATAAATTCCAATAACCGGGGGATAATTTCTTCTGCCTCCGGAGCATCCTCCAACATGGAATCCTGGATTCCCGTCAGTGCACAAACCTGCTCTGTCAGCTTTCTGCCAGGATAAATCAGACTCTGAAAGCTGGCTATCTGCCGTCCCCCCTCCACCTTTACTGCACCAATCTCAATAATTCTGTCCTGCTTAGGGTGGAGACCTGTGGTTTCCAAATCCAAGGCGGTGTAAGTATCAATCATTTCCCTTCCCCTTTTGCTTTCGTTTTTTGTAATCACTGCAATGCTCTGTTAAAAAGCATTCCTCACATTTTGGGGTAGGTGCCTTACAAATCTCCCTTCCCAGAGTAATCAACTGGATATTCCACAAAATCCAATGATCCTTGGGCAGCACCTTCATCAAATCCTTTTCCACCTTTACCGGGTCCTCCTCCTTCGTTACACCCAGCTTTTTTGAAATCCTTTTTACATGAGTATCGACAACAATACTCGGCTGATGGAAAATATTTCCCCGAATTACATTGGCCGTCTTCCTGCCTACTCCTGCAAGAGCCGTTAATTCTTCAAGGGAGGAAGGAACCTCTCCTCCATGCTTTTCCACCAAATCCTGACAGCAGGCAATAAGATTTTTTGCTTTATTATGGTAGAAACCAGTAGAATGAATCGCCTTCTCCAGCTCCTTTAAATCTGCTGCTGCCATAGCATACACATCGGGATATTTTTGAAACAGCCCGGCTGTCACCATATTGACTCTGGCATCCGTACACTGGGCGCTCAGGATGGTAGCTACCAGCAGCTGCCACGCATTTTCATGATTAAGAAAACAGCGGTAATCCGTTCCATATCTTTGATCCAGAAGTTCTAAAATAGCTTTTGTCTTTTTTGTCATTGTAGCGTTTCTCCTTTTGTCAGATATTCACTATATATACCTTTGCCCCATGGGTTAATGGATTCCTTTCCTGATAGTCGAACAATACCAGTACTGGCTCTGCCAACTTCTGAGGCAACTCTCTTTTTTCCTCCCAAACAGGATAGGTAAAAAGCTCTGCATGGGTTATTCGAGCCATACGAGAGGGAGAACAGCCCTGATAGCCAGACAGCAGCTCTTCTGGTCTACCACTCTCATAAAAGCACCGAATCCTTTCTCTGTCAGAGGAAACTACAGGCACAAAGGCAGGACGACTTTTCATATTTTCCCGAAGATAGATATCATAGGTCAATAGCTCCCGGTAAAGCTCCTCATGGATACCGTCTATAGTCAGAGCAAACTGAAGCAGTACCTCATAACGATAGCTTCTGGAGGGCTGCTGAATAAAATATCCTTCTTTTTTGTAATAGTCTGCCAGCTGTTCAAACAGAGCAAAGGGACTTTCAACCGCCTTTTCCAATACGTTCAGTGTAGCGGTAAACTGATTGCTGTTATAGTATAGCTCTACCATTTCCTCTATTTGCTTCAGGCGACAGATTTCTTCATAATTCATCCAATCCGAATATAGCACTTCATAGGGTGGTTCGGAAGTGTAATTTATTCCATACTCTTTTGCTTTTTCATACAGAGGAGAACCCTTTAACAGTTTAAGAAAGCCCAACTGAAGCTGCTCCGGGCGCATGCTATAGATATAGTTAAAGGACTCACCAAAGCTTTGATAATCCTCCCAGGGCAAACCAGCGATTAAGTCCAGATGAATATGGATATTTCCCGGCTTCCGAAGCCGTTCTACCACCTGTGCCAGCCTTTCCTTATCACTCTTTCGGTTAATTTCCGCCAGAGTATTTGGATTGGCAGACTGTACACCAATTTCCAGCTGCACCAGACCGGGACGCATTTGAGCCAATAGCTCTATTTCTTCCTCTCCCATTAAATCAGCAGCCACCTCAAAATGAAAGTTTGTCACACCATTGTCCTTTTGCTGAAGATACTTCCAGATTTCCAGTGCATGTTGATGGTTACTGTTAAAGGTTCTGTCGATAAACTTTACCTGAGGCACCTGATGCTCCAGGAAAAAGTCCAGTTCCTGCTTTACCTTTTCTATTTCTTTGAAACGTACCTTCTTATCTATAGAAGAAAGACAGTAGCTGCAGCGAAAGGGACAGCCTCTGGAAGACTCATAGTAGACGATGCGATTCCGGAAATCATCCAGATTTTGATAAAAAAAGGGAATGGCATTGATATCCGTCAGCTCCCTTTCTCCTGTCTCTAATATAGCCTCTCCTTCCCTATATACAATTCCTTTGATATCCTTTAGACAGAGTGCCTGACGCTCTCCTTTATATCGGCTACGGTAGTACTGCAGAAGCTGCTTAAAGGTCTGCTCTCCCTCTCCTATCATAATCCCGGTTATGGATGCATAATTTGCAAAATTTGTGATGACTCAAAGGACACCTCCGGACCACCCAGCCAGATAGGTACACCGGGAAGCAGCTTGGGCAGCTCCCCGATAAGCTCTGCCACCATCCGCCAATTCCAAATATAACAAGAAAAGGCCATAATGTCTGGTTTTCGGGCATACAGGTCTGCTAAAATATGCTCCATCCGATGATTAATCGTGTATTCTGCAATCTCTATCTCCTCTGCATAGGCTTCTCCTGCATAGGCTCTCAAACTATAAACTGCCGGATTAGAATGGATATATTTTGCATGAATGGCTATCAGTAAACACTTCATCTTTTATCCTCTACATATATTTGTTTTATGAATATTTTTTCACTTGCCTACGTTTTCGATTTATGAAATATTGATTTTAGTTGACTTTTTGTCGCTTTATTTTTCACTGAATCAAGAAAGTATAACTAAAATGCAGGAGGGGAACTACATGAAAAACCGAATTAAACAGCTACGGCTGGAGAATCGTTATACCCAGAAATATCTGGCCACAGCAATAGGCATTACACAAACCAGCTTAAGCCGAATTGAAAGCGGGCTAAGCATACCAAACGCACAGCTTCTTATCCGATTATCCGATATCTTTAAAGTATCTGTTGACTATATTCTCTGTCGCTGTGACCATCCACATTCCCTATCTGACATCCAGATTATTACTTCTGGTTTTCCTAAAAAATTCTACCGTCAGCTTTGTCTCCTTCAAAGGTTGAACCATAACCAATGTCTCCATCTTGAACATTTTTTGGAAAGCATTTCTTAGCCTCTGGCAGAATAGGACAGGTACAGCCAAAGCTGCCCCTGTCCTATTTGCTTACAGACTGCTTATAAATCGTTCAAATGCTTTCTGTCCTTCTTCCGTTCTCTTATAGACTCCTGCATCCTCTAATACATGCATAAAGACATGGCCAATCTCTTTATGTAGAATCTCCATCAGCTTCTCCTTGGTATCCCGACTCTCCGGTGAATACTTTGGTAAAAACTCGTCTGCCCAGTCTGCATGCTTTTCCAGTACCTCATCTGCCCGAATATCCTTTCCAGCAAGCAGAGCATCTGCCAGACTGTCCATCTCATCCTTTAATCTGGCGGGAAGCACTGCCAGACCCATAACCTCAATTAAACCAATATTTTCTTTTTTAATATGATGCAGCTTGGCATGAGGATGGAAGACGCCCATAGGATGCTCCTGAGTCGTAATATTGTTTCTCAATACCAAATCCAGCTCATATTTCTCTCCCCGTTTACGGGCAATGGGAGTGATGGTATTATGAGGTTCACCCTCTGTCTGTGCAAAAATAAAGGCTGATTCATCCGTATAACCACGCCATTTTTCCAAAATTACATCAGCCAGTGCTATCAGTCTGTCACTATCTGTACAGGAGATACGAATCACTGACATAGGCCAGTTTACTATGCCTACCTCCACATCCTCAAATCCCTGAATGGTAAAGCTTTTATCCAATCCTGCTCTTGCCATGGCAAACTCATAGTGGCCACCCTGGAAATGGTCGTGGCTTAAGATGGAACCGCCCACAATAGGCAAATCTGCATTGGAACCCACAAAATAATGGGGGAACTGCTTCACAAAATCAAACAGCTTGCAGAAGGTATCATGCTCTATCTTCATTGGCGTATGCTTAGAATTGAATACGATACAATGCTCATTGTAATATACATAAGGAGAATACTGAAAGCCCCACTGGGAACCATGAATCTCAATAGGAATTACCCTGTGATTCTGTCTGGCCGGATGATTTACCCTTCCTGCATAACCTTCATTTTCCACACATAACAGACATTTGGGATATCCGCTCTGCTTAGCATTCTTGGCTGCTGCAATGGCCTTGGGATCCTTCTCCGGCTTGGACAGATTGATGGTAATATCCAACTGCCCATAAGACGTATCTGCCATCCACTTCTGATCCTTTTTAATCCGGTATCTTCTAATATAATCTGTATCCTGGCTAAGCTTGTAATAATAGTCTGTAGCCTTCACCGGATCCTGTGCATAAAGCTCACGGAATCTGCGGATTACCTCACTGGGTCTGGGTACCAGCTTACTCATTATCTTCGTATCAAACAAATCCCTATAGACAATACTGTCTTCCTCCATGATTCCTTTTTCATGAGCATAGTCCATCATTCGACCCAGAATCACATCCAGTTCCTCTTCCTGAATATCGTCTGTTCCTGCTTCCTCTAATTCCTCCAATTCAAACAGCTCCAGCAGACTGTTGATTGTATAGATTTCATCCTCTTTTTCCAACAGACCGACCTTCCGCCCGTAAGCCACCAGCTTTCTAATATACTGTTGTATCATCTTCCTGACACTCCTTTCTCCACTTGGAGTATATCTCTCCATTAATCCCCTTACAATACATCGGATAATACAGAAGGTCCATCACCAATTTCCACCACATAAAAATCTGCTGCATAACCGATTTTTTCCTGATAAGCAGCCCCTACCTGCTCAATAAAGGTATCAATAGCTTCCGTTTTCACGATACTTACTGTACAGCCTCCGAAGCCTGCTCCTGTCATTCTGGAGCCAATCACTCCTTCTATCTTCCATGCTTCTTCTACCAGTGTATCCAGTTCAATACCTGTCACCTCATAGTCATTTTGAAGGGAGATATGAGACGCATTCATCAATTTGCCAAACAACTCTATATCATTATTCTTCAACGCTTCTACTGCCTGAATCGTTCTCTGATTCTCATAAACGGCATGCTTTGCCCTTTTCACCCGAACCTCATCCTGAATAGCAGACTGATAGGCTTCAAACTGTTCCTCATTTAAATCACCCAGAGTATTAATGCCCACTACCTTCTGCAATTCAGCTAAGGCCGTTTCACACTCACTGCGTCTTTCATTATATTTGGAATCGCCCAATCCTCTCTTTTTATTGCTGCAGGAAATCACGATTCTGGCATTTTCCAGCTTAATCGGTGCATACTCATAGGATAAATCTGCTGTATCTAAAAAGATGGCATGGCCTTCCTTTCCCATAGCAATAGCAAACTGATCCATAATCCCACAGTTTACTCCATTAAACTTATTTTCAGAATACTGACCAATTAATGCCAAATCCTGATTGCTCACTCCAAATCCAAAAAAGTCTCTTAAAATAAATCCAGTCAACACTTCCACTGAGGCAGAAGAAGAAAGTCCGGAGCCATTGGGAATATTTCCATACAACAGAAGATCCATTCCTGCTGGCACCTGATACCCCTTCTCACCAAAAGCCCAGATGACTCCCTTGGGATAATTGGTCCAATCGGCTTCCTTTTCCGGCTTCAAATCTACGATGGAAGACTCCATCATTCCCAGCTGTTCAAAATTCATGGAATAAAAACGAAGCTGATCATCCTCTCTCTTTCTTGCCACAGCATAGGTTCCAATCGTCAATGCACAAGGAAAAACATGTCCTCCATTATAATCCGTATGCTCACCAATCATATTCACACGCCCTGGAGCAAAATAAACCTTTGCTCCTTTCGTATCCCCAAATACTTCTTCAAATTTCTTTAAAATCTGTTCTTTGATTTCTGCTTGATTTCCTGACATTTTCTACCCTTTCTCTTTGTTTCTAACAGGAATCCTCTGCCTTGACCTGCTTTATGGCTTACCAGAAAGGATTCCATTCTCTGTGTCTGTTGCTTTTACTTAAAATTATCACAATTCCCTGCTTAAATTCCATGATACATTGTTTTGACACGCCCCACAGCTAAAGCAGAGGGATTCTTGTTTCTTCCACTACTGCATTGGCTCATACCTTACGATATGACCATGGCTTTATTGTTTAACTACTTCCATCAGTATATGAATATGGTCTGGCATAATCTCCATTTTCAGAATATCTACCGACAAATGGGTAGTGTACTTTTAAAGCAGTTCATTCAACCGTACATCTACACCATGAGCCAATACTTTTCGTCTATATTTTGGACACTATACTACATAATATGGTTATTTGATTTATATGTTGTATTCATGTTTATATTATACTACATTTTATTACCTAATACAATCCATTAATTTAGTCCATCTTCAATTACTTGCATAAATTCGATGGACGTGTCTTATCTCCCCATAGCTAAAGCAAGAGATTTTACAGCACATTGGATAAACAGCTGCTTAAAGGTTCTATGGCTAACGATGTAAAATAAAAGATATCTGAATTTTCTATCTAAGTGCTATGGGAAACATAAACTATTTTGGTCAAACGGATACTTTGCTTGCAGTATAGGAAAAGTATCATCGGCTACTATACGACAGTATATTGAAATCCAAGGTTAATGGCTACGAATTTACAAGGCTCCTCCCACCGCCCAAGGGCGGCAGGAGAAGCCTGCTAAAGCAAAAGAATTTTATTAATGAAAATAGCAAAATAGAGATTGTATACTTCTTTTCATAGATTAAACCCTACTTTAGGTGGTTTGCAACTGAGTTTTATTTATTATATTTTTTTAAAAACATGGTGAGCATCTTAGCACATTCAGCTCTGGTGGCCTCTCCTTTGGGGTCTAACCGATAGGTATTATCTCCATTTGGCTTTCCGCTAATCATACCTGCATCAACTGCCCATTGCATAAATTCTATTGCCCAGCCACTGACCTTAGCCTTATCTGTAAAGCTATCCAATTCTGCCTTACTGCTCACATTATATTGATGTGTCTCCCCATACAGATAGAGCATTTTAGCAATCTGTTCACGAGTGATATTACGATTGATACCATAGCTTCCATCTTGATAACCTTCTACAATTTTTTTATCACTTGCCCAAAGAATAGCATTACTATACCATTTTCCTTCTGCCACATCACTAAACTTAGGAATATATTTCACCGCTGGTTCTCCTGCCATACGATAAAGTACTGTAGCAAACATAGCTCTTGTCAATGGTTGATCCGGCAAAAACTTTTTACTTCCGCCCACATCTGCCATCAAATCCAACTGATAAACATATTGGATATTGTCATATTTCCATGTGCCTGGAACTTTGTCAACATCTATAAAAATCCATGGCTTCTGTTTTTGACCATCAGGCTGTAGAATATCTGACGTATCCTTATTTTGAGAAGGTACTGTTGGCTTTTGTATCTGAGCATTATCTGAAGTTTCAGTATCTGTGTCTCCGGTATTGGTGTTTCCACTGTCAGTATTTCCACCGTCGGTACTTCCATTATCAGGGTTGCCGCTATCAGTATTTCCACCATCCATGCTTCCACCGTCGGGGTTGCCGCTGTCGGTATTTTCACCATCCGTGCTTCCACCGTCAGGGTTGCCGCTGTCGGTATTTTCACCATCCGTGCTTTCATTATCGGTGTTTCCGCTGTCAGTATTTTCACCATCCGTGCTTCCACCATCAGGGTTGCTACTGTCAGTATTTCCACCATCCGTGCTTCCACCGTCAGGGTTGCCACTGTCAGTATTTCCACCATCCGTGCTTCCACCGTCAGGGTTTCCGCTGTCAGTATTTCCACCATCCGTGCTTCCACCGTCAGGGTTTCCGCTGTCAGTATTTCCACTATCCGTGCTTCCGCTGTCGGTATTTTCACTATCCGTATTGTCCATATAGATGGAACTTCTAAA
>JAFXJR010000024.1 GCA_017532145.1 Lachnospiraceae bacterium
GGGTAGTAATTCCTGAATATGTGGTGGTACACGATGGTGTTCCGTCTGATTCTACAGCTTCTAACTATTATGTACGCTATCGAGATTATATTAAAAATGTGGCTTCCTCTGAAATCTATGCCACCTGGCCGGAGAGCGCGATTTATGCCAATATTCTGGCGATTATGTCTGTAACCTTAAACCGGGTTTATACGGAATGGTATCGCAACCAGGGCTATAATTTCACCATCACCTCATCCACAGCCTATGACCAGAAGTGGATTAGAGGCAGGAATATCTATGAGAATATCGACTATCTGGTGGATACTGTATTTGCCAACTTTCTTTCCAGACCTGGTGTAAGACAGCCGATTTTTACCTCCTACTGTGATGGAAAGCGTGTTACCTGCAATGGATTAAGTCAGTGGGGGTCTAAGTATCTGGGAGATGAAGGCTATTCAGCTATTGAAATTATCCGATATTATTATGGAAACGATATGTATATTAATTCGGCAGAAAGCATTGCAGGAGTACCCTCCTCCTGGCCTGGCTATGATTTAACAGTAGGCTCCAGTGGGGAAAAAGTAAGACAGATGCAGCAGCAGTTAAATAGGATTGCCCAAAATTATCCAGCCATCCCTATGATTATGGCAGATGGAATCTATGGAAGTCGGACAGCGGAGGCAGTACGAACTTTTCAGAGAATCTTTAATCTGCCTCAGACCGGTGTAGTGGATTATCCTACCTGGTATCAAATCTCAAATATTTATGTAGGAGTAAGCAGGATTGCAGAGCCTTCTTAGAAGATAAGCGTGGGAAAATACCCAAAAGCTGTACACCGGAACAGAATCATTCTGATGTACAGCTTTAGCTTTATGTATAGTCTATTCCAGATTTAAATTTTTACGCAGCAAAATCTCGGTAAGGAAAAAGAGTAGACCACTCAGCAGAATGGATCCTAACATCTGTCCACTCCATAAAGCTCTGGTAATAATCTCACTATCGTGATAGCTAAGATGTTCACTATAATAGACAACTGGCAGATTTAGCAGCAGATTATTGGCAAACTGAATAATAACATATTGAAGGATATACCATAAAAATGCTCCTGCTACCCGGTGCTTGCTGAAAAGCTGTCCCAAGGCGATAGAGGAAAAAATAATTAGAACATTTAACATACTGCCAAGGATAGCTGAAAAAATAGAAATCAGTATAATGATAGGACCGGGTAAATCAATCTCATCAGCGATAAGACCGAAAAGTTCAGGGATGGCGATAAATAAATCTTCTAATGTAGCATATTCCATAGTGATTAAATTTGCTGCTACCAGAGAAAGAATACTGAGTACGACTAAAATTCCGGTAATCAGAATCCAGACTGAACTGACCAGTAGCTTAGAGAGTACAATCTGCCAGGGATCAGCCGGTAGGGTATTGGTGAGATAGCCTTCATCAGTGTATATATTTTTATAATAGCGTACAGCAATATAAACCATAATGGTTATTGAACCGGCAATAAGGAAGATAATATAAAAAAAGGTCAGTAACATTTTAGTTAAAAAGAAGAACATAGAATCAGAATCGTCCATCTGCCAGGCGGGTGAAAGAAGGAAGATGATTCCCAATAAGGTAATAACAACCAGAAACAGATTAATCATAGCCGGGATTCTCCACATCAGAATCCAGTCATACTTTAATAATTTTTTTAACATGCAAATATCCTCCTGAAATAAGCATCTACAGACTGTCCATGCTCTTCTCGAATTTGTTCCACCGTCATCTGGGCGAGTACCTGACCATTTTGGATAAAAATAACTTCATCCAGAATATTTTCTATGTCAGTAATCAGATGGGTAGACAAGAGAATACTGGCAGCAGGATTATAGTTGCTAAGAATCGTCTTTAAAATATAGTCTCTGGCAGCAGGGTCCACACCGGCAATCGGTTCATCCAGAATAAAAAGATCAGCGTCCCGACTCATCACTAGGATAAGCTGTACCTTCTCCTTAGTCCCCTTGGATAAGGTTTTCAGTCTGGCATCCAAGGGGACCTGAAGGGCATCTAACATCTCTCTTGCTTTTTTTGTACTGAAATCTTCATAAAAATCTTCAAAGAAATGGATAATATCACAAACCTTGGTACCATGCTGCAGATAGGTACGCTCAGGCAGATAAGAAATCCTGGATTTGGAGGCAACACCCGGTGGATATCCATGAATCAGAATACTGCCTGAGGTGGGAGTAAGCAAACCGGCCATCATTTTAATTAAGGTGGTTTTACCATTTCCATTCGGTCCCAGCAAACCAATAATTTTGCCCCGAGGAATGACAAGATTCATTTGGTTGACTGCTAAAGTTTTTCCATAAATTTTTGTTAGCTCTCTGGCTTCTACCAGAATATTTGTTTGCATATTCATACGTGTTTAACCATCCCCTTCTGTAAATGTTTGAATGTGTGACAGAATTTCTTTTCTGGAAAAACCTAGCTCCTCCATATGCTGAAGAAAATATTGGATATGCCCTTCTGCCAGCTGCTTCCGGGTTTGGTGAATTAATTCCTTATCTTCGGTGATTATTCTGCCACTGGTTCTTTGCGTGATAATCAGACCACTCCTTTCCAGTTCCACAAGAGCCTTTTGCATTGTATTAGGGTTGACACTGGCTTCTGCTGCCAGCTCCCGCACGCTGGGAAGACGCTCACCAGACTGGTAATAGCCGGAAATAATCCGCATTTGTATAATTTCCATAAGCTGTGTATAGAGAGGCTTGTCTGAATCCAAAGTCCATGCCATATCATCCTTCCTTTCTGAAAGACCTGATTAATGTTCAATTTTGCGTAACTATTCAGTAGGTCTGTACACTTACTGTACTGACTGTAGGAAAACATAGTAGTAATCGTAACTGTGATGTACTGAACAGTTACCATTTTGCAAGTCCCCGAGATGAGCATAGGTTATGTTTGTACTTAATGTGCTTAAAGTAGGGGACTGTCTTGATTTGGTTAAATAATGTATTACTCTATTAATACAATAATATATAAAAGGGGTTTTGTCAACATCAGATTTCTATTTAAAAAAAATAGTGATATAATGTAACTGTTTAGCAGGTGGCACACTTGCTGTGCTGGCCGTATAAAAACATAGTGGTAAAGGTAATGAACAGTTATGATATAATGAAAAAAATAGGGAAACACTGATTAAAGTCTTAGGAACAGGAAAGGAAATAGGGAAATGAGAATAGGTATGGGATACGATGTACACAGGCTGGTAGCAGGTAGAGAGTTAATCATGGGAGGAGTTTCGATTCCCTATGAAAAAGGATTGCTGGGACATTCTGATGCAGATGTACTTGTACATGCTATTATGGATGCACTGTTGGGAGCAGCAGCCTTAGGAGATATTGGAAAGCATTTTCCGGATACCAATCCGTCTTATCAGGGGATTTCTTCCTTAAAGCTGCTGGAGCAGGTAGGCAAGCTATTGGAGGAAAACTATTTTCTGGTGGAAAATATAGATGCTACCATTATTGCTCAGGCACCTAAAATGCGTCCTTATATAGAGGAAATGCGAGAGAAGATTGCCATGACGCTGGGCATTGAACAGACACAGATTAATATTAAGGCAACGACAGAGGAAGGCTTGGGATTTACCGGAAGTGGAGAAGGAATTTCTGCTCAGGCAATCTGTCTGTTGACCAGTCCTATTAATCTGTCTGCTGAGGATGTGATGGTACAGAAGCAGTGCAATGGCTGCTGTGGGTGTATGAGTACAGAAGGAGGCTGCAATGAATAAAAGTGAAGAAGAACCCGGATTAAAGGAGACATGGGGAAAAGATTGTCTTGTACTCCGTCCTCTGTGGGAGGAAGTATTTTTTGAGGATTCTCAAGAGTTTACGGATTATTATTTTCAGGAAAAAGCAGAGCGTAACCATGGATTTGCCTTATGGACCAGTCAGGGACAGCCGGTGGCTATGCTGTATCTGGCTCCTTATGATTTGATGCTTCGGGTAGGAAAGGAATGGGTGACAGCCAGAATAAACTATATCATAGGAGTGGCTACAAAAAAAGAGTATCGACATAGAGGATATATGGACAGACTGTTAAGGGTAGCATTGGAACAGATGAGTACACAAAATCAGCCCTTTACTTTTTTGATGCCGGCTGACCCATTGATTTACCAGCCCTATCAGTTTGCCTATATTTATGCCAAAGAGAAGCTTATCCTTTCCAGACCGGTGACAGAAGCAGAACGAGCCAGAACAGAGGAACTTTCAGAGCTGGCTGAGTTTGCCTCTGCCTTTCTTTCAATGAACTATGATGTATTTATCAGGCGAGATAAAGATTATTTTACAGTTTTGGAAAAGGAACTGGCAGCACAGAATGGAGGAATTGGTCTATGGCGAAGCAGGGAAGGTAAGGGAATAGAAGGTTATTTTCTTTACACGCAGGAGTCAGAAAAGCTGCAGCTTCAGGAGGCTGTAGTAAGAAATAGGGATGAAAATTGGCCGGTAATTTCCACCGGTGTGGCAGAGCCTGTGATTATGGCCAGGGTAGTAGATGTACAGAGGCTGCTTTCCCTACTTCGGACGGATGGAGCAGAGGTATTGTTTATTATTAGAATTATTGACCCTTTGCTGGAACAGAACCAGGGATTATGGGAGTGCAGAATTTCTTCTACAGAGGCACAGATTCACAAAAGGGGAGATGGGCAGGAAAGAATAGAAGGAAGCAGAAGTCCGGTATGGAGCATAACGGCAGAAAATCTGATTCCTTGGATTTTTGGATATAAACCGACAAAGGAATGCTTCTGTTTGGACAAAGAGACAACCTCAGAAGTCTCTGAACATTTTTTTAATCAGTTGGAGAAGCTAGCACTTCTTTCCAAGGTTTTTATTAATGAAATTGTATAGAAGACAAAAATAGCGTAGCTATTCAGTAGGTCTGCACACTTACTGTGCTGATTGTAAGAAAAGGTAGTAGTAACAGCATAACGGTGAGGGTACTGAACAGATACGTTGTATCTTTAGTGATGAACTTATATAGAAAACAGGGAGGACAGGAGAAGGGATGGCACAGGCAGAAAAGAAAGACAGAATAAAAAAGGAGTTGGATTTACCGAAAGAAAAAGCCCTGCTTGTAGGGCTGGATACAGGAGAGGATGAGGATTTTGACCGTTCTATGGAGGAACTGGGCGAACTGGCCAGAGCCTGCAGTATGCAGGCAGTAGGAACTGTGACGCAGAAGGCAGCGGCCATCAATAAGGCTTTCTATATTGGAACAGGTAAGGTGCAGGAGGTAAAGGAATATGCTCAAATGTTGGAGGCAGATATCGTTATTTTTGATGATTCCCTTACCCCTTCCCAGCTGCGCAATCTGCAAAAGGAGATTGATAGACCGATTTTAGACAGAACTACACTGATTTTGGATATTTTTTCTACCCGTGCAAGAACCAGGGAGGCCAAGCTGCAGGTGGAGACAGCCAGGCTTCAATACCTGCTTTCCCGACTGGTAGGAATGCACGATGCACTGACCAGACAGGGAGGTGCCAGCGGAAGCATGAGCAGCAAGGGAGCCGGAGAAAAGAAGTTGGAGCTGGACAGAAGAAAGATTGAAAGAAGATTGGTAGAACTGCGTCGGGAGCTGGATGAGGTAGCCAGAGAAAGAGAGACTCAGGGAAAACGCAGAATGGCTTCCAGAATCCCAAAAATTTCGCTGGTGGGCTATACCAATGCAGGAAAATCCACCTTGATGAATGCAATGGTAGATAAATATCTGGGTGAGGAGGAAAAAAGGGTTTTGGAGAAGGATATGCTGTTTGCTACTCTGGATACCACAGTTCGATGTATTCCTGTCAGCAATGGCAGAGAAATCCTGTTGTCTGATACGGTAGGCTTTATTCATAAGCTGCCTCATGGATTAGTCAAGGCTTTTCGCTCCACGCTGGAAGAAGTAAAGAATGCGGATTTACTTTTATGTGTGGTGGACTGTTCCGATCCAAATTACCGACATCAGATTCAGGTAACAGAGGAGACACTGAAGGAGATAGATGCAGGAGATATCCCAATAGTTTATGTCTATAATAAGGCAGATTTATGTGAAGATATGATTGTTCCTAAAAGGGTGGGAGATAATAAAATCTATATGTCTGCTAAGAACCATCAGGGACTGAAAGAATTGGCCGATATGATTTTGGAAAGAGTGTATGCGGATGATATACAGACAGAGTTTCTCTTCCCCTATCACAAGGGACAGGCTGTTTCTTATTTTATGGAAAAGGCGCAGGTACTGGAACAGGAGTATTTGGAAACAGGAATCCGGCTAAGGGTAAACTGCCACAGGGCAGATGCAGGAAAGTATGAAGAATACCGGATAGAGTAAAGGAAAAGAAAAGCAGTTTATAGGATTTGAATAATCTTTAAAATTTTTTCTTTTTTGGAGTCGTCACAATTTTGCAATGCTCTCAAAATTTCATTATCCAGTGCCAGTGATGAGTTTTCATACTGATTGGATAAAAGATAGTCGATGGAGGTATCGAGGGCATTGGCGATAGCCAGTAGGACATTTAGGCTAACCTTAGTATGATTATTCTCAATGTTGGAAATATGGGAGGTATTGCAGCTGACAATATCAGCCAGACGGTCCTGTGTAAGCCCTTTATGGATTCTTAGTTCTTTTATTTTAGTGCCTAATTTGGCATAATCAATTTCCTGCTGCATGGAAATAATTCCTTTCTGGTTTATGTAGGTAAATTATTGGTAATGATTCAGCAGGTCTGCACACTTGCTGTGCTGACCATAAAAAAGGTAGTGGTAACAACGTGACGGTGACGTACTGAACAGTCACAATTATTATTTATTGTAGTCTTTGCCATTGGATGATAGAATAATCTAAATAAATAAAAAATACTTATATAGAAAATATAAAAAGAGATAACAAAGGGCATCTTATACCGATGGAAAAAGGAAGGGAGACAACAAATGAAAATATTTCAGATAGAAGAATCACAGATAAATGCGATAAGAGAAGAAAAGCTGGCAGAAAAAAGTGAAATTTTTGATAGATTTTGTGAAGAATATGGCAAAAAAATAAAGTATGACATCTATGTATCCCAGCGCTGGGATATTCTGTTATCCTCAAAAGAAAAAAAAAGAGATGATGGATATTCTTCTACTGATTATCTGTTCAGGAAAGCTTTCTATCAGCTTAAATGGAGTCAGAATAGAAGGAGGAGACGACAGCCCGCTCTATCAGGTAAAATTTCAAGATAATGAAAATGGAATGCAAAAAATGTCCTTTTTTGATGGAGACATTATTAAGGTTAGTGCAGAAGTACTAAACCGAACCGAGGCTTCCAGACTGGCTTTGCTTATCGATTCATTTCGTAAAGGCATACTTATTGTTACTGAGGCTTCCATCCTGTCTGCAGCCAGTAAGGATTTTATCTATAAGATGGATAAAAAGGGGAATATGATTGCCTTGCGAGATACCAGTGAAAGTATGGAGACCTTTATGGAAGAAGACGAATTGTTCAGGGAAATATGTGAGAAAGAATGCAGTGATGAAAGTGAAGATTAGGTGGTAGAAAGTAACTGTTCAGCACTTTGACAGCTATACTTTAATGCAGTATCTGATGATGCTCAAGAAGAAAACAGGTATAGGTTATGAACAACATAGGATGAAGAAAGTAAGAAAAGGTAGGCGGAAACAATGAATTTATTGGAATGGTATCAAGAAAACCCTGGAAGCTACCATTTGATGGGAGCAGCAGGTGCGGGAAAAACTACATCTTTACAGTATATGAGTCGAGAACTATTGAAGCAGGAATACCAACTGAAAGGGGGAGCAGTCATCGTTCCCATTTACCTTAAAATGGCAGAACTGAATACAAGGCGGATAGAAGCAGATGCTTTGTACAATTATATCGGGAGTAAGTATTTTGAAACCTGTACCCCAGAGGTATTGGACAGGATGTTTGCTGAGAGTGTAGATTATCGGTTTGTTTTATTGTTGGATGGGGCAAATGAAGTATTGAATCATACCACAAATGGGGTTCAGTCCGTGTATTCTATTCTGGAAAATGACATTCACCAGCTGTTAGCTCATCCCTGTGTAGACATTATTGTGACGACCAGAGAAAATGGCGAGATTTTTAATGGTTCTTTTAGTGCATTGTTTCAGCGTTTGTATCTGTGTCCTCTAAATCGCTGGCAGATCCTGAGATATATGGGAACTGAGGAGAGCAACTTTGATAACAGTCAGGAGGAAATGGTATCCAATCCTATGTTGCTTCGGATGTTTCGTCGAGTGTATAATTATGATAGAGCCAGAGCAGTCAACCTAAAGAATAAGTATCAGTTAATGAAAGAATATTTTTCTCTAGATGTAGAATTGAAGCAGGAGAAAGAACGGATTGATGATATTATCAAGGTGAGGCGGTATATTTTGGAGCAGATTTTACCTTATATGGCCTATGAAACAGAGTGTTGGCTGTTAGGGGAAGAACAGTCTGAACCTTCTTATGAGGAAGTATTGGATGGGGCTATGGAAAAAGCAGCAAAGTGTGGATATCATAAAGAAGTGATACAGAGAGTTCTTCAAATGATGGACTTGGTAGGAGAAAATCTCATTTTTTCTCATGACTTAATTCGGGAGTATCTGGCATTGGAGGAGTGGAACAGACGAGTGGCTTGTAGAGAAAAGGGAGTGGAAGACTTTTTAAAGCAGGTAATTAGTCAAATTCAGTATCAAGGTACTTCGGATTTAACCCGGCGAACCAGACATCTGGATTTGGCAGAGCTGTTTATTGGTTGTTATGAAACAGGTTTGATTGACAGACTGAAGGAAGCAGGAAGTGAATCAGAAAATGCAAGGATACTCACCCAAAGCTTGTATCAGGAGATAGCAGGAGTCTATGATGACCTAGGTAGGCAATACGGTACTCGTGCTATGGAATATGGATGGAAAGCCGTTGGATTATTGGAGGGCATGCGAATGGAGGATAATCTGGAAATGGCGGAAAAGCTGAATTTTTTATTCTACTGTACATTAAAAGGAAAAAAAGAAAGCAGTGAAGATCCATTAAAATTGTTGAATCAGGCGGAATCTTTAGTAAAAGTATATGAAAGTCAGGAGAATGATGAAAAACAGCGAGAAAGAGTTTATAGATTGCATGGAAAAATTATTTCCAATAAAGGGGCTTATTATTATTCAGAGAACTATGGCAATGATTTGGAAGAGGCCATAAGATGGCATAAGGAGGCATTGGATTATCGAGAGAAACGGAAGTTGAAAAATGATGTGTATCAGAGCTATCGAACACTAATGTCAGATTATTGGAAGATACAGGATTATAAAACCTCCTATAATTATTATCAAAAGTTGTTGGAGGGAATGTTGTCTAATTTGGGAACAGAGGAAAAGAAGCTGACTAAACTATCAGAGTATAGAGCATTGGGATATGGAGAAGTGAGAGGCTTAGCTTCAGTTGTAGAACGAGGAATGGGGAGTGAACTTGGCTTGTTGAAACAGTCACTGGAAGAAAAGGAAAGGGCAGAGATTGAAGAGGAGCTTTGTGCGGCTATTCCTTATGTTTTTGAAGAATTTTCTGATTCTTCCAGAAGAAGTGACAGGGATACTTTAAAATCGTTGAAAGATAAACTGGATAAACTGCAGGACTTAGCACATAGGGAGGAATTAAAGATTGTGGTACAGGATTATCTGAAAAAATGTAAAGAGATACTGGGGGAAGAATAATTAGATGAAGGGAAGGGAAATGCGGTATGAGCTTGGAAAGGCCATTTATACTCGGATCGGATTCCAAAAAGAAAAATGGACAGAGGATGTGGCAGATAGGCTGAAAAAAGGCTTTGAAGAAGGGAAGATATTGGAAAAGCTGGGATATTCCCCTCGGGTAGCAGTGAAAAAAAGCTGGTGTACAAGGATGAAAGAGCTACTGAAGGTCTGTGTGGATACAAAAACTGATGGATTTAAGGAAATATCCGATTATGGGGTGGAATCACATCTGGAATTAAATTATAAGGAAGATGACAAGATAGAATTGAGAGAGATACTCTTTCTGTTTTTTTATTTGATAGAATGTAAGCAGTGCGAAAACAAATACCTTGTACTATTTAAAAGGATGATAGAGGCAGCAGAGATTGCATATGAGCTGGAACGGTATGAGGATATGAATACAGCTATTCTCTATTTTGTCATTAAAAAAGAGCTTGGATTTGATAGATGGAAAGAGCTTCTTAAAGACTGGCACGAAAACGAAAAAGAGAATTGGAGTGGGAATCTGTCGATTATTCGCCAAAATAACATTACCGATTTAACCTACAAAACAATAAATAATATGTTAAAGAATGGTGTAGAAGGTGAGATAGCTTTGTTGGAGGCAGAGAAGATACATGAGAGGAAGACGAGGCTTTCCCTACAATATATTAAGAACACAATGGAGGATGTGTTTCTCAATCCAGAATTAAATGATAAAAATAAGATAAGAGAAATCTTTGACTCGTCTATAATTCAACATATTTTAAATGTGCAGATTCGACGACAGTGGTATTTTTTTAGGATGATTTCTACCATTGTACATAATCAGATTGAGGATATTGTAAGTTGCTTAAATGATCTTAGAAACTGTCAGGATAGACAAAGGAAGAAGGAGTATGAAAAAATGCTGTCAGATATGCTTCACTTCTTTTGGGGAGAGAAGGAGAAAGAGGAGACGGAAAGAAATGGACATCCTTTCCATATTGGTGATAAGAACTGGGGGGAAGTAGCCACTCATCTTAACTATCTGGAAAATATAAACATACAGAATATAAAAGAGGATTTGATGAATTCCCGAATTACTGTAGGAAAGATTTGTGCTGCCTTTAATACTTATTTTGATGGAATGAAAATGGATAATGCAAGAAAAGAGTCTCCTGGTGCCATAGCAAGATTTCGTGAGAGATATCAATATTATATTCAGAGATTTAATATCGGAAGGGAGGAAACAAAAGAAGTTGAGGTGAGCCTGTGGTTAGAGGAGATGCAGGAGTTTTTGGTTCAGGAGGAAAGAGAATGCTTGTATTCTTATTTAATACCTTATGATTATAGGGATGCAGTGGAGGCGTATTTGACTCGTCACTCTCTTCCAGATAAACTACCGGATATTTCAGACAGTCGAAGCTTAGAAGAAGACAGAGCGTTTGATGATTCAGATGGGATAACTGCATTTTTTCAAGAGATTCTGGGATGTAGTGAGGAGCAAAAGGATAGGATTTTTAATATAGCTAAGAATGAGGGAATAAGTAAAGCAAAAGAAGAATTTTTAGCTTTGGGAAAGCCAAAGGGGCTGTCAGAAAAATTTTTAAAATATGTGTGGAAGAAGTGGGCGGATGATTTTTACCCTGTAAAACAGTATCCACGTTTTGGCGAAACTAAGATTAGAAACCTCTTCTGTAAAGACCATGAAGTAAGTAGAGAGCTACTTCTGTTGACTGTTCTATTAAAAAAGGTAATAGTAGGAGGAACAGTACAAAAGAAGTCAGCTATTATACGTATGCTGACCAATTGCCGACTTTCTCCTGAGTTTGCAGATACAGTCTTTGAAAAATATGTAGAAGCTGCTTTTGATGATATGAATAAAGAAGATAACGGAAAGAATACTTATGAGGAAAGGTATAGGAGGCGAGCTTCCAGGATGCGGATACTGAATGAGCAGTCTTTGGAGATGGAGCTGAGCTACCTAAAGGGAATCTATGATAAGGATGGACATTTGGTAGAGAGGGGTACTGCTGTATTTGCAGATGCTTTTTTTGGAAGGAGGATTGAATAGGATGAGCAGACTGACATTAGTGGGGGAAAAGGAAGAGTTTCCAGGTGTGATGCTTTATGTAGATAAATACGGAATAGAAAAGATTTATGCTTATGCGGTAATTGGAAAGGGAGCAACTGCGATTGCATATAAGGGAGTAAGAATAAGCGGAGACCGAGAGGAGGCTTGTATCATCAAGGAATATTTTCCTGAGCTAGAGGGGGAAAATTATTGTAGTAAGTTGGTTTATACCAGAGATAAGGTAGGAAATCCAGTAAAAATCGTTGTTAAAGATGATAGAAAGACTCCAGAAGAAAAGGAGCGGCTGATTGAGGAAGAGAAGAAGCGACAGGAACAGAAGATAAAAATGGAATGTGAGATTGTTCGTCGAATGTATTTTGATGGAGAAGACAATAATCCATATATCAAAAAGGCAGAGATTTTACCTAGGATGGAGAATAGGGGAGATACTTTGTATGTGGTATTGGATACAGCAAAGGGACAGACCTTGCATAGTTTGATAAGAGAGCAAGGAAGATTTTCTATAGAAGTTGCTGTGGATTATTTAGAGAAATTGTTGGAAATAATCCATACCCTGTTAGGAGAGAAATTTTTACATGGAGATATTAAGCCCGAAAATATTTGGTTACAGGGAAATGTTCCTAATCAGCAGATGGTCTTATTGGATTTTGGAAGTGCCTTTGCTTATCAAGATTATCAGGTAGAGATAAAGAAGCCGGAGGGATTGCGTGCATGGGCAGATGGACTGTTGGAGAACACAGGAATCGGAACCTATAGTGAAGGATATGAGTCGCTCCTTATCAAACAATTTGCAGATGCAAAGGAGAACTATGCAAATGAGGACGGAGATGATGAAGAGGGATGTACAAAACGAGCAGAAGCACTTTTAAAGATAATGAATCAGCTAAATATTTCTGTAGACATTTTTAGTGCAGTACAAATGTTCTTTTATATGATAACGGGGACTATCTATACGGAAGAAGTGGTAAGAGAAGAACTGATTCGTGAACTTAATTTATCGGAATTGGTGATCGACTATCTGTTGGAGATGATGATGAAGAATCAAGACAATTACTATACGTCGGTAGATAAGGTAAAGGAAGATTTAAGGGTATTACAGACGCTATATGTGAAAGGAGCACATCCCAAGGTATTGATTCAAAACCTGCGTCAGAGTATGCTCAAATCAATGGAAATAGATACAGTATTATTAGGAGAAGTAAAAAAAGGTTAAGCACAGGAATGCTATAGATAATCAGGCTGCGACAATATACTAAAGGGGTAGACGGATGGAAAAGGGTACCTATATCTTTGATCATATTTTATGGAATATTATTTTATTTATGTGGGGAAAGCATCTTCTGTTTTGCTGTCTGTCTGGCTTTACCTATAGTGAGTCACTACTGATTCTTGGGCTAATCATTCTGTTAGTAACGGTGGCAGGAATTGCTATGACTTGGAAAGATAAAAAAAGCTTTCTTAATATACTTGGTCATATTATTACTGCCTGGGGCATTTATACGGCGATAGCCTATCTGGATTTTTTTAAAACCAGACTAATTCTTATTGGCGGAATTACTCTTGTTATCACTATACTGATGATACTTCTTATTTTATTTTATAAAATGAAAAAACCAATGAAAAGGAAAAGAGTAATCAGAAGAAAGATGAGAATGGTGATTCGATGTGTACATAGAAATGTAATGATTTCTATGGTAATTTTTGTTTTTCCAATAGTAATATCTTCATTTTTCCGAGGAACAATACTCAATGCAGAAGTAGAGGCTACCAGAGTCTATGGGGAGGAGCATAGTTTAGATGCCAATATGGAAATTATTGCTGATATTGACCCTGAAAGATGGGAAAGGTTAGATCTTCAACAGAGACTGAATGTCTGTCAAACCATTATAAATTGTGAAGCTTATTCTCTGGGACTAAGTCACGAAGTTTCAGTAGGTGTGGTAGAGATGAAAGAAGCAATTGTGGGAGGATATGATGCTGTTCGGCATCATATTGCCATCGACATTAATCATCTAAGAAATGAACATAGCTATGAGATTTTGAATACGTTGATTCATGAAATTACCCATGCTTATCAGTATGAACAAGTACATTTATATCAGACCTTAGATGAAAAGTACCGAAATCTGGTACTATTTTCTGATGCCTCTGTATATATGAAGGAGTTTGCTAATTACCAAAATACAGAAGATGGAGTAGAAGAATACTATAATCAGAAGGTAGAAGCAGATGCCAGAGAAGCAGCTGAAATTAAATCTACAGCATATATACAATGGATAAATGAATATTGGGAAAAGATGCAAGATGATGAAGAGTATTAATTGCTTTGTGGTTATGAGTGGCTGTATTCGTTTTGGTATAATGAAAATAAAGAAAAAATCTCTATTATAATAAAATAATGGAGATTTTTTTGTTTGCTCAATAAGGGATGGAAATATTATTTTTGGTAGAATAAAAATACGAAACTATGGTTGAGGATAGTTTAAAATTAATAAATAGGGTACTTTGATAACAGAGGATAAAGGTCAGAAAGGAGAAATGAAAATGGATAATTTATTAGATGATATTTATGAAAAGGTACTCTGTTATGAAAAAGAAATGCAGAAGGCAGAGAAGCGGTTGGAGCTGGAGGTGGAGAAATTGTTGTACCCTTATAAGGATATTTGGAATGAAGATGATATAGGTACCATTCGAGAACTGATATATGCCTTCCAGGTGAAGGCAATAAAAGAAGGAATAAGACAAGGGATGAAATTGGGAATTGATTTATTGAGGGGATAAGAGGATTTTGTATTTTTATATTCCAAAACAAAACTTATAGAAAAACGAATATATAAGTACTTGTACAAACGTATTATTTTTGATGTTATTTTATCATATAAAATAAATATATATATATAAGCAAATTTAATGTCCATAAGGTCAAATAACAAGTGGGTATGACTGGTAAATTTTATATAGGATAGAAATAAAATGTCGTCTGACAGGCGACCATAAGAAAGAGAGATATGTTAGAAAAGGGGTGAAATAAGAAGGAGAAACTAAGGATAAGGCTGAAAGCTATAATTTGATAAGTAGGAAGGAGATGAAAAAAAGCTATGATTGTATATACAACGGGATAGGAAAGTGAGAGAGAAGGATAAATGGATAATAGATTATTTAACTCTTAAAAAAGTAAACTAATAAAAATACGATTAAAATGAATTATATAACGAAATACTAGCCAGAGGATTCGATAACCCTGTTGCTGTTCTTCGTAGAAAGGTAGATTACTTATGAAAAAAATATATCAAATAATCATATCATGTTTTTTAATAGTTAATATTTTACTATCTTCAGTATCTACTGTTATGGCATCATATACTTCTCAAGATTTAGCAGTAGTAGACGGTATAGATGCAAATGCAGAGTTGGATAAAAAAATAACAGAGCAACTAGTAACAGAAATGTTTGGAGAACCATTGGGGGAAGGGATACTCACTCAAGAGGGATATCAATATCGTGTGCCAGCAGAAGTGTTTAGTGAATTGAAAGAGAGTTTACAGGAAAGGGATAAAAAAAATTCAGAAGCAGTAAATGAATTGCCTGATGATTATGTTGATAATAGCAATGAACAGTTACAAACGATGTTAGATGAAATGCAGGATATACCACAATTGCTTGCATCAGGTGAAGCTGCTCGTAAAGTGGAAATTGTATTTATTATTGATTCTACTGGCTCTATGGAAGAAGAGATCGCAGATGTAAAAAATAATATAGCACAATTTGCAAAATATTTATCAGAAAAAAGAATATCGGTACGTCTTGGATTGATAGATTACGGTGATATTGTTGCAGATGGAGTAGATTCAACGGTAGTACATGATACAAGTTATTCTATTTGGATGAATGTATCTCAGTTCATTAACTCTCTATCTGATGTGTCATTAGGTAATGGAGGCGATATAAATGAAACGCCTATCGATGCTTTAGCACATTTAACAGAAGGAACGATACCTTGGAGTTCAGATGCCTATAAGTTTGCTGTTTTGCTGACAGACGCAGGATATAAAACCGATAATACACATGGAATCAGTAATATGGAAGATATGATTCAGCGTTTATGCTGTATAGATGTTCAAGTATCTGCTATAACGCCAAAAACAGAATATACAACATACAATAAGTTAGTGAATTTGACAGGTGGTATTCAGGCTACTTTAAATGGTGAGTTTTCAGCTACTTTACTTAGTTATGCAGATGCTGTGATAGGAGGAGCTCAGCCAGTACAAGATTATACAATACGTGTTACAGAGCAGACAACTGGAACACCTGTGAAAGGTGCAAAAATTAGTTGGAGTGATGGATTTGCTGAAAAAACAGATGCAAATGGATTAACTGTTGTTACAACAAGGAATAATCCTATACGGTCAGTGAAGATAGTGCGTGCAGGCTATCATCCATTGGTAATAGATTCTTTGGATTTATTGAGTAAAGGCTGTATTGATGTAAAACTGAATGTAGATGAAGGCTATTTTGAATCAGGAGATACAATAGAAGGGGAAAGTCCTTCTGATACGGAAACTAATGTCCCTGTGTTGACAAAATCTATGTTCCAAAACCCTTCGTCTGGGAAAGGAAAAGTAGATGGTCCATCTATTAATGTATTTGGAAAAAGGATTAATTTATTATCAATTGAATTGAATTTAGATCTACCTTTATTTGAAAATATATCTATTGAGCATGATAAAGTAGAAAAAAAATATGAAGTCATTATTGGTGGTGAAGCTAAGTCTGACAGTGGAAAAGATAAGGATCCTTATTGGAAAAATACTTATCAAAAATATAAATCGTTAGTAAAAATTTTTTCTCATAAATCAGATAAAGAAATATATAATCAATTCCGAACATTGCGTAAAAATGCTAAGCTTATTAAAAAGAAAATGAATTTATTGCTTCCTATGGAAGTAGATAGTGCTGGTTACATGGAAGTAAGCTATGCATCTGGTGATCTAGCACTTGAAGGTGGAGTTGTTTTTGTAGCAGAGGCAGATGAAAAGACATTAGCAAATTCTAAGTTCCATATATATGGAGTACCATGCTTTTTTAAGCTGGTATTTAGTATGGAAGCTAATGCTAAATTTGTGCTGGTAACAGTGGACTCAAAAGGAATAGAAACAGGGATAGGAGCATTTGGAAGAACAAGGAAGATAGGGATTCCTAAAACAAAGTTAAGTGTCACGCCTGCTTTAACAGGAACGATAAATGTAGGAGTCGATAAATTGCTTTCAGTAGGAGGAGGATTAAGGGGGGAAATAGAAGCAACTGCAGAACTTCCTTTTCAGAAATTTTCAGAGGCAGTAAATGCTAAATTAAAGGGGAGCTTTGTTATAAAAATGCAGGCACTGGGATTTAAGGATGAGGTTGCATTAAAATTTGCAGAGAAACAAATCTATCCCTGGAATGAAGCTAAGAAAGCAGAGCCACTCGTAAAAATCAATCAGGATAACTTTACATTGATTGAACGACCAAGAGCAAGTGCTACTCCTGTTGTATTCAGTAGTGATGATACCTGGAACTATTATAAGGCGAATACTTATGCAGATAGTGTTCCTCAACTTATAAAATTACATAATGGATACTGGCTTATGGTTTGGGTAGATGCAGTGCCAGAACGAGAAGAAAAAAATATGACAGCCTTGTACTACTCGGTAAGTCAGGATGGTCAAATATGGAGTAAAGCTGAGATGGTAGAAGATGATGGAACAGGCGATTTTGCTCCATATTTAGCGTTGGAAGAAAATGGAACTCCTATATTGGTATGGCAGGATAGTAGTCAGGTGTATGGTGATATAGAGCTAGATCTAGAAACACGCTTGAAGGACATTGATATATCTGCTGCAGCATTCGATGTAGTGACAAATACCTTTGGAAAAACAGTTACGTTAGAAAATGGGAATGAGATTGCTGAATTAGCTATCCAAGTTGTGCCAAATGAAAATGGAGCAGATATTTATTGGATAGAGAATACTGTAAACAATTTGTTGTTAGCCGAAGGCAATACTAAGATTTGTAGAAGTAGATGGGATAGCAAAGCAAGTAGTTGGAGTTCTGTTACAATAGTGGTAGATGATTTGGAAAATGTAAATAATTTTACCGCAGGAAAAATTGCTGATGAACCTTATGCAGCATATACTTTGGAAGGAGACGAACGAGTTTATTACATTGGACAAAAGACAGAAGAAAAAGAGAGTATTGCAAGTAGTGGAATCCCTTCCTATATACAAATTGAGAAAGGAGTATTGTACTGGAGTGACCCAGCAGGACTTCATTCATGGAATAAATCTGTAGAAAAGTTAGAAAGTGAAGAGCTAGCATCATCCCAAGTAACGATAGTGCAAGATGGAAGTAATCGTATAGCATTAATGTATATTGCTAATGGAATGGTCAATGAGATGTATGTATCGATAGATAATAAAGGCGAATGGACATCACCTGTACCGTTGACAAATTATAAAAAGAGTCTGGGAAGAGCAAGTGTAATATTGGATGGCAGTACGTTGTACTGGGCAATTGGAAGAACGACTGTTGATGAAACAGAGAATATTTTTGAATCATCAGATTTAGTAGTAGATTCTTATTCGTATCAAGAAAAAATGATTGTTAG
The DNA here is from genome assembly GCA_017532145.1 of Lachnospiraceae bacterium. Lineage (GTDB taxonomy): Bacteria > Bacillota > Clostridia > Lachnospirales > Lachnospiraceae > Kineothrix. The sequence goes on from JAFXJR010000024.1 coordinate 18,471, forward strand.
TAAAGAAGCTTTTGTCTCAGACTTTGAAGATACCACAGATGGTATGGTAGATATTTTTATTGATGTATATAACCAAGGGCTGATGAAAAGTAAAAAAATGAAGGCATGCTTTTATCGTGAAGGAAACTTAGTAGGAGAATCTAACCTTTATCTATCTAGTGAAGATACGACCTCTGTTGTTTCAAAAGAGATGGATGGGATAGAGCCTGGAAAAAATTATTTATTGACTGCATCCTACCTCCTTCCAAAAGAAAGAATAGAGCATGAATTGACAGTACATATTACTGATATGGATCAATCAACTATATATGGTACAGCATCAGTGATAGTTCCAGGTGATAGTCCAGATTTGATAGTGGAAGATATAAATGTGGTACGTGAAGGGGAAACAGCTGTAGTAAGAGCAATAATAAAAAATATTGGAAAAGCTCCGGCTGAAAATGTAACAGCTACTATGACACAAGAAGGAGTAACGAGTACTGAAGAGAAAAGCTTGGGAAGCTTAAATACAGAGACTTCTGCACAGGTAACTTATGTAGTTTCGGCAGATACATTAGTTGCTAAAGGACCTTATGATAACAAAAGATTCACCATAACAGCAAAAACTACTAGTGATGAGAAGTTAATTGGTGATAACAGTGAGAGTGTGTTACTGTCTCCTGTTCCTATGACAGAAATTAAGATGATAGATAAGGATGAAGTGGTTTTGGATGTAGGAAAAACGCATACCTTTTCATATGAAATTATGCCTTTGAATGCGGCTAGTAATACAGTGACCTGGATGAGCAATGATGTATCAGTTGCATCAATAAAAGATGGTGTGGTAACAGCAGTGCGACCAGGTACAGCAACCATTACGGTACTAGCAACAGATGCTAATGGAATACAGTTTACAGATACAACGGATATAATAGTAACAGGTATGAAAGATGCCGCAGTAACGGGTGTAAAATTATCAAGAGAGGCATTGGAATTAGATCCTAATGAAACTGCTCAATTAACGGTTAATATTTTCCCAGAATATGCAGTTAACAAATCAGTAAGCTGGATAGTTGACGATTTAGATATTGTGTCTTTAGTTCCATCAGCAGATGGTAGTTCAGCTGTGGTGAAAGGATTAAAAGAAGGGAAGACAAATGTAGCGGTAAGAACGTCTGATGGTGGATATATAGACGTAATAGAAGTAAATATTGGTAATAAATTCGTATTTCCTTTTACAGATGTTCCTTTACTTGAGGGGAATTGGAAGTATGAGAGCGTTAAGCATGTATGCAAGAACAGTATTATGTTTGGGATTTCAGGAACCACTTTGTTTCAGCCTGATCAGCCACTGACTAGAGCCATGTTTGCTACTGTATTGTATCGGATGACAGGGTATCCTACAGTAGTATATCAGAATAGATTTAGTGATGTAGAGCCAGGAAAGTGGTATAGCGACGCAGTTCTTTGGATTTATCATCAAAAGATAGCTCAAGGATTCTCAGACGGCTCATTTGGTACTGTAGTGAATATCACTCGAGAGCAAATTACAAAAATGCTATATGAGTATGCAGTGATGAGAGGCTATGATGTAAGTGGAAAAACATCTATTGATCATTTCACAGACAGATATAGCGTTAGTCATTGGGCAGTAGGCTATTTACAGTGGGCAGTAGATGCAGGAATGATAAGTGGAAAGCCTAATGGTAATGGTTTTTACCGACTGGATCCCAAAGGAGAAGTGACAAGGGCTGAGTGTGCAAAATTATTAACGATGTTTATGCAAAAATATCAATCTGACATAAAATAATTTGTTTATGACAGGTGAAGTATAAGCTAAGGAAAGGGAATGTTCGACAAGGAATAGAGAAGATTCTCTTTCTTTCCTGTATGAAAAAATCACATAAGAGGTGATAAAATGAATTTGTTATCAAGCTGGAGTATACCAATTCTTTATTTTGGAATTCTGCAACTTCTTTGGCTACTTTATCTTATAGAATAACAGGGAATATTTACCTATCTTGAATGGTGGTCGGAATTGGAGGAGTGCTTGTGAATACATAGAAACTTTTCGTAACTGGGAGATTTACAGACTACCCCCAAAATCCCATACCTTCACCATAACAGACACCAGATAGAAAGAAGATAGACAAATAACAGGAGATAAAACAAGAAATAGATCAGGAGACAGACTATGGTTTTTAGTTCAATGATTTTTTTATGGATTTTTTTTCCTATTGTTTTTATGGGAAATTTTATTTTGTATAAAATAGGAAATTTCAGATTAGTCAATTTCTTTTTATTAATAGCAAGCTTGTTTTTTTATGCTTGGGGAGAACCATTGTATGTTTTTCTGATGGTATTTACTGTGTATTGTAATTGGAAGCTGGGACTGGCGTTAGAAAAATCGGAGCATCATAGAAACAAGATTTTAGTGGTAACAATACTGTTAAATCTTGCTTTACTTGGATGGTTTAAGTATGCAGGTATGCTGGTTTCAACCTTTTGTACTCTTTTAGGGATAACCTATGTGATGCCGGAAATTCCTCTGCCAATTGGAATTTCGTTTTTTACCTTTCAGGCACTGTCCTATGTGATAGATGTTTATCGTGGAGAATGTAAGGGTCAGAAAAGCTTTAGCAGGTTGTTATTATATGTTTCTTTTTTTCCCCAGTTAATTGCCGGACCAATAGTAAAATACAAGGATGTGGAAGCACAAATTGAAAAAAGAGCTTTGACGGTTAGTAAGACTGCAGAAGGAATCCGAAGATTTTCATATGGTCTGGGTAAGAAGGTATTGATTGCTAATGTGCTGGCAGCAGTGGCAGACAGTCTGTATGGATTGGGAATATCAGAGGTGAGCAGTCCTATGGTGTGGGTAGCTTCCTTGTGTTACACCTTCCAGATTTATTATGATTTTTCTGGATATTCTGATATGGCAATTGGCTTGGGAAAGATGTTTGGATTTGATTTTAAAGAAAACTTTAACTATCCCTATATCTCATTTTCTATTCGCGAATTTTGGAGAAGATGGCATATTTCACTAAGCTCTTGGTTCCGGGAATATGTCTATATTTCACTGGGAGGCAGCAGAAAAGGAAAACTGCGAACCTATAGGAATCTATTGCTTGTTTTTTTTCTGACAGGATTATGGCACGGAGCTAGTTGGAATTTTGTATTCTGGGGAATGTTTCATGGTGCTTTTCTGGTGATAGAACGAGTAGGAATAGGGAAGCTTTTGGAAAAGCAAAAAATACTGGCATGGATTTATACCTTTATAGTGGTTCACTTTGGTTGGGTATTTTTCCGAATAGAAGATATTAAGGAAGGCTTTGCTTATCTTAAGAGAATGGTACTGCCATGGAGGTACATGGAAAGTGGCTATTCTTTGTTTGAGTTTATTGATGGCAGAACATTGTTGAGTATGGGATTTGCACTGGTAGGGATGGGAGTATTTCAGCACTTATCCTCAGGAAAAATAGGGAAGAAGCTATTGGCAGCAGAATATTTGGAAATAGCTTTCTGTACGGTTATTTTATGTTTTTCTTTAATCAGCCTTACTGGAAATACTTATAATCCCTTTATTTATTTCAGATTTTAGGTGAAGTAAAAGGTAATTATGGCAGGAACTTTTCCATAGCTTTGGATATGGAATGGCTGAGAATAATAAATGATATCAAAAAAAGAGGAAGACAGATGAAGAAAAATTACACAGACTATGGGATGATTTTCCTATTTTGTATCCTGATAGGATGCCCATATTTGATTTGGCTGTTCGCTGGAAAATATCTGGAAGGGAAGAATCAGGAGAACAGGCTATTGGCAGAAAGACCGCAGATATCTGAATGGAGTTTAACGGAAATTTTAAGCTTTCCTCAGGAAACAGAGACATACATCAATGACCATCTTCCCTTTCGGAAGCAGATGATTAATATACAGGGAAAGCTGAATTATTATCTGCTTAGGTCATCCATAGATAAACGAGTGATTCTTGGTAAGAACGGGTGGTTTTATTTTAATGATACTACTAACGGAGATCCTATTGGTGGATATAAAGGGCGAAATCTTCTGACAGAGTATGAATTAAGCAGAATTGCAGATAACATGCAGGTCACTAAGGATAATTTGAAAGCAGAGGGAATTGACTTTATTATTTTTATCCCACCTGACAAGGAAAGAGTTTATACAAAGAATATGCCGGATTACTATGGTGTTCCTTCTGAGGAATATCCAATCAAGCAAATTATAGAATATCTGCAGGAGCATACAGATGTGAAAATAGTCTATCCGATAGAGGAAATGGTAAGAACTGCAGAGACTTTGGGTGATGAGGTGCTGCTTTACCTTAAGACCGATACTCATTGGACCAGAGCAGGTGCGTATGTAGGAGCCAGAGAGTTACTGAAGGAATGTGGTATTCAGCTTCCTGAGATGTTGAGCGAAGAAATATGGATTCAGGAGCAGGAATCGGGAGCAGGAGATTTAGCAAGAATGCTGAGTATTACTGATACACTTGGGAAAGTAAAAACATATGCTCCTAACGGCTATCCACTGAATGGAGTAAAATGTATCAAGGCAGAAGATAACAGAGAGTTGCATTATCAAAGTCAAAGTCTGGATGGTCGGAAAATATTTATCCTAAGAGATTCTTTTTGCAGTGCTATGGCACCCATTATCGGTTCCCAGTTCAGAGAAAGTATTATGTGGCATAATACTACCTTTAATCATGATATGATTCAGAAGTATCAGCCGGATATTTTTGTGATGGAGATGGTAGAAAGAATTGCTCCTATAGAAATGTTTCATTTTACTTATCAGGGAGCAGAAGAAGCTATTCCATAATACGATTATTTGTTTTTATCTTTGCATCTCCTATTCTTTTTTGGTGCTGTTTACACGAACCTATGTAAATCAATTTGGAATAACCCACAAAAATACAGGAGTATATTTGTAGGTTATTCCAAATTATCATTTATCAGCATTCATGCTATCATTTGTTGAGAAGTAATTTGCAGATGACAAAATGTGATGAACAGCGGAAAAAAGCTAATGAATAATCATCCATCTACTTTTCTTGCACCTCTAAAGCAGATTGGGATAAAGGAGACTTTCTATGCCATTTACTATTATACGAAACGATATTACTAAAATGCAGGTAGATGCTTTAGTCAATCCTGCCTGTCCTCTGCCGGAACTGCAGGGCATCGTCAATCAGGCGATTCATCAGGCAGCAGGTTCCAAGCTACTGAAGGTAAGAAAGAAAGCTGGAATAATGCGAACAGGAGACATTTTACTTACCAAAGGTTATAAGCTGCCTGTCAAATATATTATTCACATGGTGGGACCGGTATGGCAGGGTGGCAGGCAGGGAGAGATTCAGACTTTACTTGACTGTTATGAAAAGGTACTGCATTTGGCTCTAAAAAAGCACTGTAAGTCCATTGCCTTTCCGCTGATTTCCACAGAAGCCTATGGATTTCCTAAAACCAAGGCTTTACAGGTGGTGGTTAATGCAGTCAGTGGATTTTTGATGGAGCATGACATGATGATCTATTTGGTGATTTTGGATACAGAAGCCTTTCGGTTATCAGAACAGCTTTTTCAGGATGTGAAAAGCTATGTGGAGGAAACGCAGGTAGTAGATTTGCTGAATGAGGAGATGGAAACCGCAGTTATCTTATCTGATGATGAGCCAACAGAGAAGGATTATTTTTTCGGTGAAAAGCCAATCCCCTTGCGTTCTGTCTCTTGTGAAAGGTCAGCAGATAGGTCTTATGCATCTGATGATATGTCGTGTTCTTTATCCAGTAGTAGTCTGGATAAAAATGGGGTTTCTTTGCCAGATTTAAGAGAAAGAATGGGACAGGTAAAGGAATCCTTTTCCAAAATGCTGTTACGTCTGATTGATGAAAAAGGAATGAAGGATCCAATCGTATATAAAAGAGCCAATTTGGACAGAAAGCTGTTTTCCAAGATACGTAAAAAGGAGTCCTATCAGCCCAGCAAGGCGACTGCTCTGGCTTTGGCTATTGCTTTGGAATTAAGTCTGGAAGAAACGGCAGATTTGTTAAGTCGTGCAGGCTATGCTCTGTCTCCCAGCAGCCAAACCGATTTGATTGTGGAGTATTTTATTTTAAACCATAATTATAATATTTTTGAGCTAAATGAAGTACTGTTTGCTTTTGGGCAGCCTATTCTGGGAGAAGAAAAAAGCCGATTGTAAATGTCGCTTCCCGGGCGACCTGTTTTTCTTCAGGAAGCATTATACTTGTGACAAGATAGTGATGAACAACAAATTTGTTGAAGAAAGCACCATAGCATTATTTTACTTTAGCATCAATGGAAGATAAGTATAATGGAGGAAAATCAAATGGGATTAAAAGATAGATTAGAATTTCAAGAAAAAAGTAAACCAGAATATACAGAAATTGTGTTTATTCTGGATCGCAGTGGCTCTATGTCCGGTTTGGAAGCAGATACCATCGGAGGATTTAATACGATGTTGGAGAAGCAGAAAAAGGAGCCGGGAGAAGCAGTGATATCTACTATTTTATTTCATTCAGAAAGTCAGGTGATTCACAATCGCCAGAGTCTGGAAGAAGTTTTGCCTATGACAGATAAGGATTATATTCCTATGGGAAGTACTGCTTTGTTGGATGCTTTAGGAGATGCGATTACCCATATTTCTCAGATACATAAGGAGATGAAGAAGAAGTACAAGCCAAAGAAAACCCTTTTTGTTATTATAACAGATGGTGAGGAAAATTCCAGCAGAAAATATTCCTATGCTCAGATTAAAGAGATGATTCAGAAGAAAAAGGAAAAGAAGAATTGGGAATTTCTCTTCCTTGGTGCCAATATGGATGCGATTGCAGCAGCAGACAGGATAGGTATCCATGAGGACAGAGCCACTACCTTTTTGTGCGATGAGGAGGGAACAGCTCTAAATTATGAAGAAGTTACTGCAGTTCTTAGTCAGGTCAGGGATGGAACAGTACCTTTGGGTAGAAAGTGGAAGAATAGAATAGAGCAGGATGTAGCAAAACGGGGAGGTTTTGTATAATTCAAAAATATGGAGCAGCCTTTTACAGCTGCTCCATTAATATATTTACCAATCCATCTTCATCATTATCTGTCTCTGTCACCCTATCAGCTGCTTCCTTTACACAGTCCCTGGCATTTTTCATAGCAATTCCCAGTCCTGCTGCCTGCAGCATGGAAATGTCATTAATTTCATCCCCTGCAGCCAAAGTATTTTTAATAGGAATATTGAGCAAAGCAGACAGCGTTTGCAGGGCAGCCCCTTTTCCAGAGGCAACAGGAAAAATTTCCAGATATTTGTCATTAGAATAAAGAAGAGAAAGTTTATCCCCCATTTCTGATTGAAGGGTAAGGCGGAAGTTTTCCAGCATTTGTTTGTCATAAAGTTCAATAGCAATACATTTGCAGGGTGGCTGATCCAGAGCTTCCAGTACATTTTCACAACAGATAACAGGGGTAATAATGACATGTTGATAGTAACGCAGCTGTTCATTGATAGCAGGAGTAATAATATGAGTATCTGTATAGGTATGGCAGTGAATCCCCATTCGATGAGCAGTTTCCATAACGGCAGCAGTCTCCTCCATGGTCAGGCTGATACGGGAGACTACCTTTTGCCGGTCACAATCATAGATTTCTCCTCCATTATAGCCTATCAGATACATCCCCGGAAAATACAGATTCAAAGCCCTTTGTACATCCCTAATGCTGTCGGTAGCTCTGCCTGAGCTAAGTGCCAGCAGGTTTCCTTTGGCTGTCCATTGCTCCAAAACAGTCCAAGTGGCTGGCGATACCTGTTTATCTGTGGTCAGTAGAGTACCATCTAAATCCGTAAAAAATATTTTCTGTTTTGTTCTTGTATATATATTTTCTATTTCTCTATTTTTTATCTTCATAAATAAAATCCTTTAGACGATGAGTAGTTGACACTCTTTATTAGTCTATTTTTGTAACTGTTCAGTACCCTCACCGTTACGATGCAAAAATCCATGAAAATCGCCTACGGCGATGGGATTGCTCGCTATCACTGCGTTTTCCTACGGTCAGCACAGCAAGTGTGCAGACCTACTGAATAGTTATCTATTTTTTATTATCTTAACCCTACAAAATAGTAAAACCACTTCGTAGGGTTAAGGTGATAAGAAGACCTTCTTTATTCAGTTAAGACATCTGAGTCTGTCCAGAATGTCTTTTTTTTAGATTCGTCAATACCTCATCGGGAACGATAAGTCTTCCATAGCCGGTAGCCATTTCCAAGCCAGGCTTATTGGCACCATGAAAGTCGGAGCCGCCGCTGATACATAAATCATATTTGGCAGCCAGAGTCCGTATTTGTCGTTCTTCTGCCGGACTATAGGTGCTATATATCGTTTCAATGCCAATGAGTCCGATATTTTTCAAATCAGCTACCAGAGTTTCCAGTACAGTATCACTAAAACGATAAAGAATAGGATGAGCCAGAATGGGAATCCCCCCTGCCCGTAAAATTAATTCCACTGCCTGCTCTGGCGTTACCTTTTCTCTGGGAACAAAGTACCTGGTATGATCCCCCAGATACCGGTCGAAGGCTTCCGATAGGCTCTTTACATAGCCATGATCCAGCAGATATCGGGCATAATGGCTTCTGGTAATGGTAGCACAGGGGAAAGTCTCCTGCAGCTTTTCATAAGTAATATCAATCTTGGCCGTCTGTAGGTTGGCACATAGCTTATGGTTACGTTGGATTCGGGAATCCACGAAATGTTGCAGCCATTCTTGGAAAAAAGCAGCCTGATAGTCGATATACAGTCCTAAAATATGAACATCTCTTTTCCTATATTCAGTAGACAATTCAATACCGGGAATCACCTCCAAAGGCAGAGGTGGATGGTTGTCTGTTTCTGAGGAAAGGAGACCGGCAGCCAGCCGTTGATTATGCTCTTCTGCTGCCTTTAAGGCTTCAGGAATACCATCAGTAGTATCATGGTCAGTAAGAGCAAAGGCAGAAAGTCTCTTTTCCACTGCTAAGTTTACCAGCTGAGAGGGAGTCAGGCTGCCATCAGATTTATTGGAATGTACATGCAGATCTACAATTTTCATCATTTAGTTGTTATCCTCTTCATTCTGATTGGTGTATACGGTACGCTTTCTTGCCATTTCGTCACTGGCAAGATATTCGTCATAGGTGGTAATCTTGTCAATCAGCTGTCCATTAGGTAGAATTTCCATAATACGATTGGCAGTAGTCTGGACAAACTGATGGTCGTGACAGGCAAAGAGTGCTACACCGGAGAATTTAATCAGTCCATTATTGAGTGCGGTAATCGATTCCATATCCAGATGGTTAGTAGGCTCATCCAATACCAGACAGTTAGCACCGCTAATCATCATTTTAGAGAGCAGACATCTTACCTTTTCGCCTCCGGAAAGTACTTTTACCTTTTTCACTCCATCTTCTCCGGCAAAAAGCATACGTCCCAAAAAGCCTCGTACATAGGTAACATCTTTGACAGGAGAGTAGCCGGTAAGCCAGTCTACAATGGTATAGTCATTGTCAAATTCTTTGGTGCTGTCCTTGGGAAAATAAGCCTGAGAGGTGGTTACTCCCCATTTATAGCTTCCTGCATCCGGCTCAATTTCTCCCATAAGAATCTGGAAAAGGGTGGTTTTTGCAATTTCATTTCCTCCCACAAAGGCAATCTTATCGTCATGGCCTACGATAAAGGAGATATTATCTAAAACCTTTACTCCATCCACCGTTTTGGAGATACCCTCTACAGTAAGCACCTCATTGCCAATCTCCCGGTCGGGACGGAAATCCACATAAGGATATTTTCGGCTGGAAGGTTTGATTTCATCCAGCTCAATCTTTTCCAAAGCACGTTTACGACTGGTCGCCTGCTTGGATTTGGAAGCATTGGCAGAGAAGCGGGAAATAAATTCCTGTAGCTCCTTGATTTTTTCTTCTTTTTTTCGATTAGCCTCCTTCATCTGCTTGATTAACAGCTGACTGGATTCATACCAGAAATCATAGTTACCAGCATAGAGCTGAATTTTTCCATAGTCAATATCAGCAGTATGGGTGCAGACCTTGTTTAAGAAATAACGGTCATGAGAAACGACGATAACTGTATTTTCAAAGTCAATTAAAAAGTCTTCCAGCCAAGCAATAGCATCCATGTCCAGATGGTTAGTAGGCTCATCTAAAAGCAGAATATCTGGGTTGCCAAATAACGCCTTAGCCAACAGAATCTTTACCTTTTCATTACCCGTTAATGTGTTCATCACGGCATAGTGAAGCTCTGTATCGATACCAAGACCATTTAACAGCATGGCAGCATTGGACTCTGCCTCCCAACCATCCATTTCTGCAAATTCTGCCTCCAGCTCACTGGCTCGGATTCCATCTTCATCAGTAAAATCTTCTTTGGCATAGATGGCATCCTTTTCCTTCATAATCTGATACAGCCGCTCGTTACCCATAATCACCACATCCATAACGGTGTAGCTGTCATATTTAAAATGGTCCTGCTCCAAAACGGAGAGACGCTGTCCGGGAGTAATGGAGATTTCTCCCTTGGTAGTCTCCAGCTGTCCGGAGAGAATTTTTAAGAAGGTAGATTTGCCGGCACCATTGGCACCAATAAGTCCATAGCAGTCACCCTCAGTGAATTTAATATTTACCTCTTCAAATAATGCTTTCTTTCCGATTCGTAAGGTTACATTGTTTGCACTAATCATGGTAATAAACCTTTCCTTAATAAAATGATTTTTAGTCGCTATCCCTTATTGTACAGAAAATTGCTGGATTTGCAAGGTTGTTTCGCAAGAAATTTTTGAATAGCCGATACCGCTATCTTCCTGCTTGAGATAGGTGTCAGGAAATGATATACTGAAAACAAAGGTTTTTGACGATGGATAAGAAGAAAGAAGGTACGATAAGAAAGGAGAAAGAAAATGACAGTAGTTTTCATCGTGACAGGTATAATCGTGGTTTTATACTTGCTGGCAATTATGCCCCGAATGATTGGGAAACCGGATAAAACTCCTTTCCAGGGCTATCTGTATGCCCATCGGGGACTGCATGGAAACGAAGGGGATGCTCCGGAAAATTCCATGAAGGCCTTTGAGAAAGCAGTACATGGCGGCTATGGTATGGAGATGGATATTCAGCTTAGCAAAGATGGGATTCCGGTGGTATTTCATGACTTTACGTTGAAAAGGCTTTGTGGTGTGGCCGGTAAGGTAAAGGATTATACCTTTCGCGAACTGCAGAAATTCCGTCTGCTGGCTACCGGGGAAAAAATACCTGCCTTAAAGGATGTATTAAACATGGTCAATGGCAGGGTTCCTTTAATTGTAGAAATTAAGGCGGAGTGGACCGATATTTCGGTATGTGAGCCGGTGGACAGGATATTGAGAGAGTATCCGGGGGTCTACTGCATTGAATCCTTTAATCCTTTGGTACTGCTTTGGTACAGAAAGCATCATAATCAGGTAATGCGGGGACAGCTATCAGACGCTTTTTTCCGGGAGACAGGATGGAAAGGACTGTTGTGCTTCGTGTTGGAGCATTTGTTGCTGGATTTTTTGACGAAGCCCGATTTTATCGCCTATAATCATAAATATTATTGGACCCCATCCAGACAGATTTGCCAGAAGTTATACAAAAATACGGCAGTGGCCTGGACAGTACAAAGCCAGAAGGAGCTGGATGCCCGAAGGAAGGATTTTGATTTGTTTATCTTCGATAGCTTTATTCCTCAGGATAATACAAAGGCTTCTTAAGGGCAGTACATTAGTTATGTGTAAGTGTCAAAGAGCATAGCGAATGTCTGTTTTGACGAACAGTATCTCTGGGGCAGATTTTGGACAGGAGGAAGGCTTATGATAGATTTTGAACGTATCAGTCAATATCATGAAAACAATCGAATAGAAGCAAAGCGTTCTTTGGGAGGGCTGCCAAAAAGTCTGTGGGAGACCTATTCTGCCTTTGCCAATACCTATGGAGGAATCCTGCTGCTGGGAGTGGAGGAGCTGTCAGACAAGTCCTTTCAAACAGTGAATTTGCCCTGTCCTGAGAAGCTGGTGGAAGAATTTTGGGAAATTATTAATGACAGGGAAAGAGTAAGTGTCAATATTTTAAAAAAGCAGGATGTAACGATTCAAACGATAGGAGAAGACAGGATTATCAGCATTATGATTCCCCGTGCAGACAGAAGGAATAAGCCGGTATATATCGGGGGAAATCCTTATTTGGGCAGCTATCGCAGAGATGGGGAAGGAGACTACCACTGCAGCAGAGAAGAAGTACAGACCATGCTGCGGGACAGGGAGGAGAGAACCCAGGATGAAAAGGTACTATTTCATAAGGATACCAGTGTTTTTGACAGAGAGACCATAAGAAGATATAGGACATATTTAGAAGATATTCATACGGGATATGACTGGAAACAGTATGAAGATGATCAGATATTGTGTGGGATAGGTGCAGCACAGAGGGATGAAGAAGGGCTGCTGCATCCTACTGCTGCCGGTCTGCTTGTCTTTGGCTTTGAGGATGAAATTGTTCGGGAATATCCTTATTTTTATCTGGACTATCAGGAAAGAATGGGAGAAAAAGGGCTGACAGAGAGGTTGGTGTCCAACTCAGGAAAATGGAGTGGTAATCTGTTTGATTTTTATCTAAGAATCTCAGGAAAGGTAGTGCGGGGGCTGCCCTCCGACATTCATCGGGCAGTACGGGAGGCAGTGGCTAACTGTATGGTTAATGGTGACTATCTGGGCAGGGGTGGCCTGGTGATTGTGAAGAAAAAGGATGATTTGCGTATTTCCAATCCGGGCAGCTTTCGTATCGATATTCGGGACGCAGTAAATGGGGGAAAGTCGGATCCAAGAAACGCTTTGATTGCCAGAATGTTTAACTTAGTAAAGGTAGGCAGTCGTACAGGTAAAGGTGTGCCGGATATTTATCAGGTATGGGAAAAGAAGGGGTGGAAAATGCCGCAGGTGAAGGAAAGACTTCAGCCTGACCGAATTACAGTTAAGCTGCCTCTCTATGAAGATAATACTGCTCAGTTGGATGAAAGATTTTTCGGAAAATATCAGAAATACAGAGATGATTTAATCAATTATGTGACCAGAGTGATTCAGGTGGAGAACATTACCGTCATGGAAAGGCTGGCATTGGACAGACAGGAGGCAGAGCAGCTTCTGCAGCAGATGGAAGAAGAGGGTATTCTGATGCCTATGGAAGGGGAGAATGGATACCGGCTGAAAATATAGACGGTATAGATGGCTGATATAGGCTTTAGAAAAAGACGGATTATGCCGATATAAGCAACAGAAGGCATAGTGAAGAAGCTAAGGAGAGCAACTGTTAAGGGAAGGAATCCATGGAAGACAGCTGCTCTTTCTTATTGGTAAAATAAAGTAATAATCGGTAATTGTTCAGTAGGTCTGCACACTTGCTGTGCTGACCGTGGGAAAAAGTAGTGGTAACAAGCAAAAATCTATCGCCGTAGGTGATTTTCATGGATTTTTGCATGGTAGCTGTGAGGGTACTGAACAGTTACCATAATCCAACAAAGATAATCATAGGATAGGGAGGGAAACAGTATGTATATAGGTACTGATGGATGGTATAATACTGCCGGATTTACAAAAAGCAATAATAAAATAGCAGAAGCTCGGAAGACTGCTACAGGAAGCAGCACTTCTGCCTCTGTTGGGGTAATTGCAGGGGAAACAGACATAGACCAGATAAAATGGGAAGAACGCATGGAGAAGTGGGATAAGGAAATGGAACGAATCAAAGAGGAGAATGAGCGATATAGTGAATGGTTGGAGGAAAGGCGAAAACTGCAGAAAATTAAGCAAAAAAAGCTGAGAGACAAAAAGGCATTGAAGGAATATCTCGCCCGTCAGGATGAGATAAGCCAATTAAACGAGAGACTGTCTTTGCAGCGGGCAATGGGAGAGGATGTGTACATAGAAAAGGCACCTCTGTCTAAAAGTTTGGGTGTAGCAGAGCTGCTGGATTTGCTGTAACTGTGGAGAAAAAATGGGAATGCTTAATCATAAGCAGAAGGGAGTAGAGGATAAAATGGCAAACTATATGGGGATGAATCTGGCTGGAATTAAAAAGGTAGAAGGAAATAGTCTGGCAGCAGGAGGCAATACACAGTCAGTCTGCCCCAGACCCTGGCAGAAGGGACAGTCTCTGGGAGAATATGTGCTGGACTGTATATACAGCAGACAGGAGGAAGGAAGAACCGGTGAAACAAAGGAGGCCTATGAGGCAAGAGTATATGCCAAGGCAAAGGCAGGAAAGAAGCTGACCCCGGAGGAGATGAGTTTTTTAGCAAGGACAAATCCTATCTTTTATCAAAAGGTATTGCGGACTCAGGCATTAAAGAAAAGCTTGGAAAACCAGCTGAAAAGCTGTCGCTCCAAACAGGAGGCAGAAGCCGTATATGGGGCAGCGGTCAGCAGTATTTCTACCAAGGATCCGGATAGGGAGATGATACTGGCTGGTCTGCAGGAGACCTACAAGGAATTTAAAAAGAGCGACCACTATAACCGGCTGCCGGAAAGAGTGGATGAGGAAGGAATTCAGGGGGGAATGTGTCTGGAGGTAAATGGGAACGGATATCAGGAGCTCTATCTTCTGGAGGGGAAAGGATTTTCCTTTCAGGCGAATGGTTAAAAAGATGGTAAAAAAGATAATTCAAAATCCATAGACAAATTTCGCGAAAAAAGGTATACTATAACAATAAGAGACAAAAGGACACCATAAATGGGGAGAGGCATAAGAAAAGTTATGCTATGGGGTATACTATGGAAATGGAATATGGAAAGTTGTCTTTTGAAAAGAGAAGAAAAGAGAACATCAAAAATTATACGATAAGAGATTTATTCTCTTTGGAGTTGCTTACCACCTGTCTTACCGAGATAGTCAAAGAGTATCAGGTGGACATCCTGTTGACGGAGCGTCATGGAGAACCGGTGTTTGTGCTGGGAGATTTTACCGGATTTCAGCCGGATGTGGAAAAGGAGCCGGGACAGAGGCTGCAGGTGGCAGGACGTACGATAGGGCATCTTTATATGAAGTATCAGGAGAATGCCCAACAAAAGCAAGAGGCAGCTCAAGAACGAGTCCATCTTCTTCTGGCTTTGCTGGCTGCATGGGGAACAGATGCCTATATGCACAAGGAAGCAGTGGACTATATTGATGAGTTGGAATTTAGACAGAGCAAAGCAGAGGATTCTCCTGACAGTACGAAGGAGGATATACTTACCGGAGTATATAATAAAAATTATATGGAAAGCCGGATGCAGGTTCTGGATCGTGCCAGGGTAGCTCCTGTGGCTGTGATTCATGCCAACATCAATGACTGGAAGTTTGTATATGATAATTTTGGAGTAGAGAAAAGTGACAGTCTGATTCAGCTGGTGGCTTCCATCCTGAAGAAAGAGGCTCAAGGAGAGTATGTTATCGGCAGAATCGATGGAGATGGATTTTTGGTGCTGATTCCTATGGCAGAACAGGGAGAGGCAGAAGATTACTGCAGGCGTGTGCAGGAGGCTTGTCATTCCTATAATGAGGATGAGATTCTGGCTCCGTCCGTAGCAGTGGGCATTGTGTATAAGACCAATGTGGAGGAGCGTCTTTCGGATAAACTATCCGATGCAGAATATGAAATGTTTACGAATAAACTGGAGCTTAAAAACGCACCGGGATATCAGGAAAGAGTTCGGAAGGGCCTGAAATAATAAGGATGGAGATTTGCGGACAAGGAGGAGCAAAGGAATGAAAAGAGAAGATATGAAGTCGGGCAATATAGCATTTTATGGAGCAACGGAAGCACCGGTAGTATCTTATTTGAGGGGTCAGCTCAGATGTATGGAAGAAGAGTATAAGGTAAAAATCTTCTTAGAGGAAGCACAGGGAGCAGAAGAAGGAGCCGAGAGGCGGCTGGGCATCGACTATGGAAGCATGGAAAATGCAAAACGCAGGGAAGTAGATGAAGTAATGAAGGTATTGATTCCGGCCTTGCTTTCCTATGGACAGTGGCAGTATATTGAAAACCAGATGCATGGCTCTCATGTAAAGGCTATAGAGGATCCTCTTACGGGAACTTTTACCAAAGAGTGGATGCTGAACCGTGCAGAAGTATTAAAGCGTGCTGAGATTTTTCCTACCATTGCAGTGGCAGTAAGAATCCGGGGATGGGAAAAGATGGTAAAGGCTTATGGAGCAGAAAGTGCTGACAGTTTGATTCAGCTGACAGCGTCAATTTTGGAGAAGGCAGCAGACAAAGACTACTTATTGGGCAGAATGGAAAATAATATATTTGTCGTACTTATTCCTCTACCTAAAAAGGGAGAGGCTGATCGGTATCTGAGAAAGATAGAGGAAGGCTGTAAGATATATGAACAGTCGGTCTTTTCTCCAAAACTGGCAATCGGTATTGCAGCAACCCGCACAGAGCAGGATGATGTAAAAGAAAAGATTAAAGAAGCAATGGGACAGGTAGCAGTATAATCAAGAGAAGAAAGTCCCTCTATAGATAGACAAAAGGACAGTCGACAGGCAGCGGCTGTCTTTTTGTTTGTGAGAAAGTTTACATTTATAAAATAAATATTAAAAAGCAGAATATACATAAAATTAAGTAAAATTAAGAAAATACGAGAAAATAAAAGATATAATGATTAATATAGATTTTAATCTCTCTGACTATAGTTGCAAACCTTTGCATATAAATCTAATATATGTGTTAGTAATTAGCACTCAACGATAAAGAGTGCTAATAAAAGAAGATAAAAGTAAGCTTTATATAGGATAAGGAGGCATTTGAAATGAAATTAGTACCATTGGGTGACAGAGTTGTATTGAAAAAGCTGGTGGCAGAAGAGACCACCAAGTCAGGTATTGTTCTTCCCGGACAGAACAAGGAGAAGCCCCAGCAGGCAGAGGTAGTTGCCGTGGGTCCCGGAGGAGTCGTAGATGGCAAAGAAGTAAAGATGGAAGTAAAGGTAGGAGACCAGGTAATCTATTCCAAGTATGCAGGAAGCGATGTGGAAATGGATGAGGAAAAATTTATTATTGTCAAGCAGAATGATATTCTGGCAATCATTCAGTAATGGATGAAACGTAGTGGCATAGTAACTGTGAGGGTACTGAGCAGTTATGATTAGGGTAAATCAGAAATAGGAGGTAATTTTATCATGGCAAAGGAATTGAAATATGGAGCAGAGGCCAGAGCGGCATTGGAGGCTGGTGTAAATAAGCTGGCAGATACAGTAAGAGTAACTTTAGGACCTAAGGGAAGGAACGTAGTTTTGGATAAATCCTTCGGTGCTCCTCTGATTACTAATGATGGTGTTACCATTGCAAAGGAGATTGAACTGGAAGATGCTTTTGAAAATATGGGGGCTCAGTTGGTAAAGGAAGTAGCAACCAAGACCAACGATGTAGCAGGAGACGGAACGACTACGGCTACCGTTTTAGCGCAGGCAATGGTTAATGAGGGAATCAAAAACCTGGCAGCCGGTGCCAATCCCATTATCTTAAGAAAGGGAATGAAAAAGGCGACCGACTGTGCCGTAGAAGCGATTGCAAAGATGAGTTCCAAGGTAAATGGCAAGGAGCAGTTTGCAAGAGTAGCTGCTGTTTCTTCTGGTGATGAAGAAGTAGGAAATATGGTAGCAGACGCTATGGAGAAGGTATCCGGTGATGGAGTAATTACCATTGAGGAATCTAAGACCATGATGACTGAGCTGGATTTAGTAGAAGGTATGCAGTTTGACAGAGGCTATATTTCTGCTTATATGGCAACGGATATGGATAAAATGGAAGCAGTACTGGATGATCCCTTTATCTTGATTACTGATAAGAAGATTTCTAATATTCAGGAGATTCTTCCGCTGTTAGAGCAGGTGGTACAGTCAGGTGCTAAGCTGTTGATTGTTGCAGAGGATGTGGAAGGAGAAGCTTTGACTACTCTGATTGTCAATAAGCTACGTGGAACCTTTAATGTAGTAGCAGTAAAGGCTCCTGGTTATGGGGACAGAAGAAAAGCCATGTTAGAGGATATTGCGATTCTTACTGGTGGTCAGGTAATCAGTGATGAGCTGGGTCTGGACCTGAAGGAAACTACCCTGGATCAGCTGGGTCGTGCAAAGTCAGTAAAGGTACAGAAGGAAAATACAGTAATCGTAGATGGAGAAGGCGACAAGGATGCGATTCAGGCAAGAATTGCACAGATTAAGAAGCAGATTGAGGAAACTACCTCTGATTTCGACAGAGAGAAGCTGCAGGAGCGTCTGGCAAAGCTGGCTGGCGGTGTAGCCGTTATCCGTGTAGGTGCCGCTACTGAAACAGAGATGAAGGAAGCAAAGTTGCGTATGGAGGATGCACTCAATGCAACAAGAGCAGCAGCAGAGGAAGGTATTATTGCTGGAGGTGGGTCTGCTTATATCCACGCATCCAAGGAAGTGGCAAAGCTGGCTGAAACCCTGGAGGGTGATGAGAAAACAGGGGCAAAGATTGTACTCAAGGCATTGGAAGCCCCCCTTTTCCACATTACAGCCAATGCAGGATTGGAAGGCTCTGTCATTATCAGTAAGGTAAGAGTGTCTCAGGTAGGCACAGGCTTTGATGCACTGAATGAAAAATATGTGGATATGGTAGCAGAAGGTATTTTGGATCCAGCTAAAGTAACCAGAAGTGCATTGCAGAATGCAACCAGTGTGGCTTCTACTCTGCTGACTACCGAATCTGTAGTAGCGAATATTAAGGAGGATGCACCGGCTATGCCTGGTGGCGGAATGGGTGGAATGATGTAATTTTTACTAAATCAGTAGTTAAGAATATAGTAAAATTAAAAAAAGTAACGGCTGTGGAAATAAAAATTTCTGCAGCTGTTTTACTATTTTTACCAGTAATAGCAATTTATTTTGATTATTATAGGTGAAATCTACTATAATATTGGGAGGTAGTATACATATATTTACAAAAAATATGGAATAAAAAACAGCAATTTACATAAAATTTACAAAATTTACATAAATATCTTCATTTTTTCAAAAAAATAGACTATAATGTTACACAGAGTCACTGAAATAGTGTGTTTATACAATGATAAAAATACAAAAAGAAATCAATCTATTTCAGGGAGAGGAAAGGATAAATAGTATAATATTTGGAGGGAGCTGATGAGAAAGGAATAGATTACAGAAACACGTATTCAGATAAATAAAATTCAGAGAGGGGAGACACGCCATGGAGAGAAAGAAAAGAGTAGGACTTGAGAAACGGATGTTTAGAGCCAGTACACAGATGGAGATTATTTTAGGGGTTTCTGCTGTTTTGGCTATTGCTGCATTATTTTTATGGTCATATGCTTATGAGTATGCGATGCAATATTATGGATTTTCACAGGGAGATATAGGAAAGGCGATGGCTTCCCTGGCAGAGACAAGAAGTTATTTGCGGGCTGCCATAGGCTATGAAAATCAGGAGGAAATTGAAAAACTAAGCCAAAACTATGAACGATATAAGAGTGCCTTTGATGAGCATATGGAAGAAGTGGAAAAGGCCATGGTGACCAATGAGGGCAAAGCCCTTTACCAGGAAATTCAAAGTCAGCTGAATGGTTACTGGCAGCTTAGTGACGAAATTCTGGCTCAGGGTATACAGCAGGATACTGCAATAAGAGAAGCTGCTCAGCTCAGAGCCTTTGAGGAACTGACAAGCGCTTATGAAGCACTGCGTTCCTCCATTACTGAGCTGATGGATTTGAATATGGAAAAAGGAGACGAAACCCATGATATGATGGGAGTAGCCAAGGGGATTATGTTGCTTTTAATGATGGCAATTGTGGTTACTGCTATAGTGGTAGGAGCATTGATTGCCGGAAAGCTTTCTAAAGGAATTGTACAGCCTTTGCACGGTTTGGGAGAACGTCTGGATGAATTTTCCAGAGGAAATTTTGAAAAGGAATTTCCGCAGATTCATACAGGAGACGAAATTGAGGCGATTGTTACAGACTGTAAAAGGATGGCAGAAAATCTGAGCAGTATCATTATAGATGCAGAAAATGTATTGGGAGAGATGGCAAGGGGTAATTTTTCTGTGGATTCTGCTTATGAAGAAAAGTATGAGGGAGACCTTCAAAATCTGCTGGTGGCCATGCGGCAGGTGAAGGGAGAATTAAATAGTGTACTGAAGCAGATTGATGATGCCTGTGAAGAAGTACGGGCAGGTGTGGGAGAACTGGCAAAGAGTGCTCAGGAGCTGGCAGAGGGTGCCAGTGAACAGGCCAGTGCAGTAGAAGAACTGGTGGCTACAGTAGAAAATGTAGTGGTAATTGCTGAAGAAAATACAAAAAATGCACAGATGGCAGCAGGGATGGCCAGAGATTCAGAAAAGAGTGCAAGCAGAAGCCGTAATGACATGTCTGAACTGAATCATGCGATGGAAAGTATTACCGCTACCTCCAGAGAAATTGAAAAGATTATCGTAGCGATTGAGGATATTGCTTCCCAGACGAATCTATTATCCTTAAATGCATCTATTGAAGCGGCCAGGGCAGGAGAGGCAGGAAGAGGTTTTGCCGTAGTGGCAGACCAGATTGGAAAGCTGGCAGCTGATAGTGCCAGGTCTGCTGTAATCACCAAAGAATTGATTGGCAATGCAATAGATGAGGTAAACCGAGGCAATCAGATAGTGGAAGCCACTACTTTGGTCATTGATGAGGTTTTAAGTAATATGCAGGTCTTTGCAGAGGCTGCTTTGGGTTCTGCTGAAACCTCCAAGACACAGCTGGAGCTGATGGAACAGATGAAGCTGGGTGTGGATCAGATTGCTATGGTGGTTCAAAATAATTCTGCAACGGCTGAGGAAACCTCTGCGGTTAGTGAAGAACTGGCAGCTCAGGCTACCTCCTTAAGGGATATGGTGGGTAGATTTAAGCTACATAAATGATAAGTATATTAAGAGGAGGGTTAGGAAAAGAGGTATAGAAATGATGGTGGTAAATACAATAAAGATAGCAGGAACTGCCATTTTGTCCATTCTGTTGGCAGAACTGTTAAGGATGGAGTTTTCCGTATCTGCAGGTATTATAGCCATATTGACTATACAGCCTACAAAAAAAGAGACAATCCGGACTGCTGCGGGAAGGCTGCTGGCCTTCCTCAGTGCTTTGGTCATTGCTTTTGGAAGCTTCCGGCTGCTGGGATGCAGTTTGGAAGGCTTTTTACTGTATCTGGCTATTTTTATCCTGTTGTGCCAGTGGTTAGGCTGGTATAGTTCTATGGCGATGAATTCGGTATTGATTTCTCATTTCCTGACTTGGGAACGTATGGATTCTGCTGCGGTTATCAATGAAATCTTACTCTTTGCTATTGGAGTAGGTATGGGAGTGTTAGTCAATCTACATCTGCATAAGGATGTGGATTATATAGAAGAACTAAAGGCAGCAACAGATGAACGGATTCGTCGAATCCTCTATCGGATGGCAGAACGGATTTTAGATAAGGAGATTTCGGATTACCGGGGGGAATGTTTTGTGGATTTAAGAGCTTCCATCAGAAAGGCAGCAGGAATTGCAGAAGCAAATTTTAATAATCAATTTGGAAGCAGTGACGTTTATGATAAGGAATATATTCATATGAGAGAGGAACAGTGCCAGATTTTATATGAAATGTATAAAAATGTTAGAACCATAAAAACCACACCGATTACCGCAGGGCAGATTTCTGGATTTTTCAGGGAGATTGCCGGTTCTTATGATAAAGATAATACAGGCAGGGAGCTGCTGGTACAATTTAAGAAGTTGGAACAGGAGATGAAAGGATTACCACTGCCGGCTGACAGAGAGGAGTTTGAGGATCGGGCAAAGCTCTTTGCCCTTCTTGGGTCGATAGAAGAATTTTTGCTGTTAAAGCTGAAATTTATGGAAAAATATGTGGAAAATGGCAGAGAGAAAAAGAAGGAAGGATTGTAGTAGAGCAAACCTTCTTTTTTTTGTATAACTTATTTAAAAATTTTTGGGTAAAAGATAGGGAAGATTTTGTATTTTGCACTAATATGACAAAAAATAAGGCAGATTTTATCTTTCTTTATAAAAAAAGATAAGATAGAGATATTCTAACAAATTATTTTTCAGTATATTATCATATGGGATGAAAAGAGCAGGAGCTTCCTTCACCACCTAAAGGTAGTCGTTTCTGCCTATAACAAACGAAAGGATTTTTATTTATGAAAAAAAGAATTTTTATGTATCTATTGGTCAGCAGCTTTTTTCTGCAATCACCAGTAGGTTTGTGGGAACAGGGCAACCATAGTCTTTCCGTATTGGCTGCAGAGACGGCATTATCAGGCTCAGGAATCAGTAATATGTTTGGTCATACTGATGGAGAACATGATAACAATACTTGGGTTTTTGTAGGTGGTAAGGATGTGGCAGGCAGTTTTGACCGTATTCGTGGAGCCAGAACCTATATTGGACATTTTGAAGAGTATATCAGAGGAACCAAGTATGACAACAATGGTGTGGATTCCTTAAATGGCAGACAACGTTATACTATCAACAGGGGCAGAGAAGGGATGACACTGGATCAGATTGTCAATGATTATGACAGCTTAATTAGAGCATATGATCCCAAGGCGGCAGTCTATCTGGTATCGCCTGAGGATTATACAACGGCTGACTTAGAGAATTTTAAGATAAAGCTCAAGGCATTTATTGACCAGTCTCTTGTTTTAAGAGAGGGAAAGGGATTTGCCATTATCCAAAAGCCCTTTCAGACAGCAGATGCAGAGATGAATATAAGGATAGAGAACTTTGCTGCTGCAGTGGATGAAGTAGTGGCGGGATATACTCAAGATAAAGATTCTTATAGTAGAATTTTGGTGGTGGATCATAAGGAACAGACAGCTGCCACAGCAAATACCAGTTGGGAAACTACCAAGCTGAATCCGGATGGCTCTCTGAATGCAGCCGGACATCTTGAGCTGGCAGAAGCTGTCTATGGAGGAACGGAAACCAACTGGCCCTCCAAGCGACCAAATATGCTTTTAAGGCTGACGGAGGCAGAACAGCCACAGGAATATATAAAAGAGTTACCTCTTGTAACTGCGGGAGAAGACAGTCTGCAGGTGACTATTCAGGAAGGCATAAGCAGTAGCTGGAGGTATGAAGTAGATTACCGGCAAGCCAAATGATGAGGCAAAGACCTCCTTCCGTATGGACCCTCAGGGGGAGGCTACCCGGGCAGAGTGTGCAGCCATGCTGACCCGTTTTGCTAACAAATATATAAAGTAAATTTTTGAATATCAAAAGGATGACCGTCAGATGAAGTGTGACTCCATCTGACACAAGGAAATCCCTCACTCAGCGTCTGGTATGCTTGCAGTGGGGGATTTCTTTGCCTCGGTTAAAAAGAGAATGAACAGACAGGAAATTGTTAATGAAATCAATAGGAAATGAAGGACTAAAGAAGGGAGAAAATATTCGAAATATCAGCATAAAATATATTTTTAGGAACTAAAAAGACTTTGACGTTTGGTGATAAATGTGATATGCTTTACACAATATTACAGTTATGTGAAAACAGATGAAAAGGAGAGGTCGAATATGCTGAAGAACGTAGAAAAAATGAAATTAAAGAAGCGACTGGCCTACGGTTATACCACAGTAATTATGATGATGGTTATATCCTGTGTATGTGCCTTGATCGGTATGGGTGTGCTTAGGGTAACCTTCGATAATTATTTGAAGGGGGCTCAACAGGCAGATACCGCAGTGAAGAACTGCCGAATCAATACCAATATTGCAGCAAGAAATTTAAGAGAAATGGTGTTGAATAATAATCCTGCCACTTATCCCAGCTACAGAGCCAAGATTGAGGAGAAGGTTTGGGAACTGGATGGCTTTTTAAGCAATTTAAAGAGTTCAAATGTTATTCCTCTGTCCGAGTATGAAAAGTATGAAGCTGTGATAGAAAGCTGGGGGACTATCGCTTTCAGTATTATGGATGAGGTGGAAAGCGGTAATGATAAGGTAGCTACCGAAAAGATGCTGAATGAATGTGCCCCGGCTTTGGATAATCTGATTTCTCTTTCCATGCAGATTGATAATGAGACAAATATCCTTAAACAGTCAGCTATTTCCACAAATAATATAGCAATGATAGTCAGTATGGTGTGTATTTTAGGTATTTTGTTGATTGCCTTCCTGATCGCCAGAACACTGGCTAACCGGGTTATTGCTTCGATTATCACTCCCATTCGTGAGATTGAACGGGTTGCAGGAGAGATGTCAGAGGGTAATTTACATAGCAAGATTAACTATGAATCTGAGGATGAAATTGGTTCTTTAGCAGACAGTCTCAGACAGTCTATTTCCACTCTTAGTCTTTATATCGACGATATTGGCCGGATTATGAAGGAGTTTTCCACAGGAAACTTTAATGTGGAGGCTCGGGTGGAATGGCTGGGAGACTTTAAGGAGATTCGGAATTCCTTCCGAGCCTTTGAAGACAGTATGTCACAGACGATTAAAGGAATCCAGAGTGTAGCCAATGAGGTAAAGAGTGGAGCAGAGCAGGTGGCAGAAAGCTCTACCGATTTAGCTCAGGGAGCAACAGACCAGGCAGGAGTGACCCAGGAACTGACGGCTACTTTGGAAAATGTATCTGAGCAGGTAGCACAGAATGCAGAAAATGCGAAGAAGATTAGTAAACAGGTCGACAATAACGGAGAAGCGATTATTCATAGTAATGAAAAGATGCGTGAAATGGTAGAGGCAATGAAGGAGATTAATGAATCCTCCCGGGAAATTAGTAAAATTATTGCTACGATTAATGATATTGCTTCTCAGACCAACCTGTTGGCATTAAATGCTTCTATCGAGGCAGCCAGAGCAGGAGAAGCGGGCAAGGGATTTGCCGTAGTGGCAGACCAGGTTTCTGTATTGGCTACACAGAGTGCAGATGCGGCTAAAGAGTCTACTGTACTGATTGAAACATCGGTAAGAGCAGTAGAAAAGGGTATGGTAGTTGCCGATGAGACGGCAAGGCAGCTGGAAGAAATCGTAGCTTCCTCCAAGGTTGTGGCAGAGGAAGTAAATAAGGTAGCAGTGGCTCTGGAAGAACAGACAGAGGCTATTTTCCAGATTAACCAGGGAGTAGAGCAGATTAATGATGTGGTACAGACCAATTCGGCAACTTCCGAAGAATGTGCGGCATCCAGTCAAGAAATGAGCGGCCAGGCAGGCAGTTTGGAAGGATTAATCAGACGGTTTATCGTAAAATAAGAAAAGAAGAAAAGACTGTGGGTATTCTTCCCACAGTCTTTTGCGTCAAAAGAGAAAGAAGGGATAATATGTTAACGATAGGAGCACATATGTCTATTGCCAAAGGACTGATTCAAACGGTGAAAAGGGCAGTAGAAATGCAGGCAAATACCATGCAGATATTCAGTAGGAATCCCAGAGGTTCCTCTTATACCTCTTATGAAAAAAGTGAAATCAAAGAGTTTCGTAGAGTACTGAAAGAAAATCATTTTGGACCAGTGCTGGCTCACGCTCCTTATACGATGAATTTAGCAGGCAGTGACAGAGTCTATGAATTTGCCTGTCAGGTAATCAGAGACGATATTATACGTATGGAAGAACTGGAAATCGACTACCTGGTGTTTCATCCCGGCAGTCATACAGGAATAGGTACAGAGCAGGGAATCGACCGTATTGTGGCAGGATTGAATCAGGCGATAACCGGCAGTGAAAAGATTATGGTTCTTTTAGAAACCATGTCCGGGAAGGGGACAGAGATAGGGGTATCTTTTGAAGAATTAAAAGCTATCCGGGAGAGGGTCAGCCATCCGGAACGTATTGGTATCTGTCTGGATACCTGTCATATTTTTTCAGCAGGCTATGATATTGTAAACCATCTGGAACAGGTGTTGGAGGAATTTGACCAGATACTGGGCTTAGACCTTCTGAAAACAATCCACTTCAATGACAGTATGATGGCTTTTGGCAGTAGAAAAGACAGGCATGCAGTGATTGGAGAAGGTCAGATTGGATGGGAGGCCTTAATGGCGATACTGATACATCCTAAGCTGAAAAGCCTGCCCTTTTATCTGGAAACCCCTCTGGATGATCAGGGACATAAGGAGGAGATTGCCCGGATTAAGGAAGATTACTATTCATATGTGTAAGAAAGAGGCACGAAACGGTTAAATTAAACTTATATCTGCTTTACCAAAACAGCCATAATCGTTTTGTTTATGCTTTTGGTGCTGTCTGTATAAATGAATGGCTGATTTGGGATGAATATGATGTTATTCATCCTGAGCAGTCAGTTGTTTTGTGGATTTGGTTTCCCCATTTTTTCTTTCAGCTGCCGTAATTTGCACAGAGAAATATCTCCAAAAAAAAATGAAATGGTAAGTATTTCTCTATGAAATATGCTGATTATAAATAGCAAAATATGGATGAATTGTTATTTTTTTGTTAGTTAATGATAAAAATTGCTATTTTTTTGGAAATTTATGTGATATAATGGGAAAATCTGAATGTCAGCAGTAAATATAAAAACAGAAAGGAGTAGACAGCAGCATGAAACAAAGATTTTGGAAGGTGGCGGCAGCGGCATTGTTTTTGACGGGACTGTGCGGGGCAGATGTACGTGCAGCAGACAATGGTTATTGGAAAACGACGAATCCGCCGGTAATCTATGGTGCGACAGCAGTGACCTTGCCGGAAGGAACAGAGTTCAGCACAGATGATATCCGATTCCGTGTTTTTGCTAAA
>JAFXJR010000025.1 GCA_017532145.1 Lachnospiraceae bacterium
ATAGCGGGTATTCTGGCCATGCATCCCAAATGCTTGATTTTGGATGAGCCTACAGCCATGCTGGATCCGAATGGAAGAAAGGAAGTTATCCGTGCAGTAAGGGCATTAAATCAGGCAGAGGCAATTACGGTAGTTCTGATTACCCACTATATGGAAGAAATTGTGGATGCAGATAGGGTAATGGTAATGGATCGGGGACGTATCGTTATGCAGGGAACCCCTAGAGAGATTTTTTCTCAGGTAGAAAGGCTGCAGAAGCTTCGATTAGACGTGCCTCAGGTCACACTTTTAGCCTATGAATTAAAAAAAAGTGGGATACCCCTGCCGGATGGTATTCTGACTGATGAGGAGTTAATCGCAGCACTGAGTAGAGAGAAGGTGTGAGACTGGATGGCAATTATTTTAAATCATGTAGGATATATCTATGAAAAAGGGACTGCCATGGAGACCTGTGCCTTAAAGGATGTCAATCTGGTCATACCCGATGGGCAGTTTATTGGATTAATCGGGCATACAGGCTCTGGAAAATCCACACTGGTACAGCTGTTAAATGGATTGGAACAGCCGGATTCAGGCAATGTTTACTACAATGGTGAGGATATCCATGAGGCAGACTATGATAAAAAAGCTTTGCGTAGCCGGGTGGGACTGGTTTTTCAGTATCCGGAGCATCAGCTTTTTGAAATGGATGTATTTAGTGATGTCTGTTTTGGTCCTAAAAATATGGGACTCAACCGAAAGGAATGTGAGTTAAGAGCTTACACTGCCCTGAAACAGGTAGGTGTGGAGGATGAATATTTTTACCAGTCTCCTTTTGATTTGTCAGGAGGTCAAAAAAGGAGAGTGGCTATTGCAGGGGTGCTGGCCATGAAGCCGGAGGTATTGATTTTAGATGAACCTACAGCGGGTCTGGATCCCAGAGGACGGGATGATATTTTGAATTTGATTGCTTCCATAAGAAAAGAAACAGGGATAACCATTATTCTGGTTTCTCACAGTATGGAGGATGTGGCAAGGTATGTGGAGAGAATTATCGTGATGAATCAGGGTGAGGTAATGTATGATGACACTCCAGCAAAGGTGTTTGCTCATGCTCAAGAGTTAGAGCAGGTAGGGCTGGCTGCTCCACAGGTAACATATATTTTAAAAAAATTAGAAAAAAAAGGCATTCCGGTAAAAACGGATGCAATTACTGTGGAGGAAGCCAGAGACGCTATCCTGCAGGTATTGAGAAAAGGATAGATAAGGAGAAGAGATGCTTAGGGAAATTACTTTGGGACAATATTATCAGACGGATTCTGTGATTCACAGGCTGGATCCCAGAGTAAAGCTAGTGGCTACCATGTTGTTTATCGCCTCTCTTTTTATTGTAGATAATTGGATAGGTTATCTGCTGGGAGGGGGATTTTTGTTTGGGATAATCAAGCTTTCTAAAGTACCTTTCCGGTTTATGGTAAAGGGAATGAAATCGCTGGCTATGCTTCTGCTTATCGCTCTGATTTTTAATCTGTTTCTTACACCAGGAGAGCCGTTGCTTTCTTTTTGGGGACTGTCGATTACTAAAGAGGGAGTTATACAGGCTTCTATGATGACGATAAGACTGGTGTTTTTGATTATTGGGTCTTCCATTATGACACTGACTACCACGCCTAATCATTTGACAGATGGATTGGAAAAGCTGCTGTCACCTTTGAAAATTTTTCATGTGCCTGTCCATGAAACAGCAATGATGATGTCGATTGCCCTCCGTTTTATTCCTATTTTACTGGAGGAAACAGATAAGATTATGAAAGCACAGATGGCAAGAGGAGCAGACTTTGAAAGTGGAAGCTTAATCAGGAAGGTCAGGGCTATGGTACCTCTTTTGGTTCCTTTGTTTTTGTCAGCTTTTCGGAGAGCTAACGATTTGGCTATGGCTATGGAGGCCAGATGCTATCGGGGAGGAGAGCATCGAACCAAGATGAAGCCGTTGGTTTATCGAAAGGAAGACAGGATTGCTTATCTGATACTGGTAGTCTACCTGACAGCCAGTATCTGTTTAGGGAGAATTTTTTTATGACAAACATAACAAAAAGAAAAAGGATTATGCTGACGGTAGCCTATGATGGGACTGCCTATAGTGGTTTCCAGATACAGAGTCATGCACCTACCATAGAAAGGGAGCTGAATCGGTGCCTAAGTGAGCTGTTTAAAGAGGAAATCCGTGTTACAGGAGGCAGTCGGACGGATGCAGGAGTCCATGCTCTATGTAATGTAGCAGTATTTGATACTTCAGCCAGGATGCCGGCAGAAAAGATGAGCTATGCTTTGAATCAAAGGCTGCCAGAGGATATCCGAATCAGAAAATCTGAGGAGGTAGCTGAAGGCTTCCATCCCCGTCATTGTGATACCAGAAAAACCTATGAATACAGGATTATTAGCTCGTCCTTTCCTATTCCTACAAAGAGGCTCTATGCCCATTATACCTATCTTCCCTTAGATGTAGACAGAATGAGAAGGGCTGCAGAGTGGTTGGTAGGAGAGCATGATTTTAAGAGCTTTTGCAGTGCAGGCAGTCAGGTAGAGACTACAGTACGGACAATCTATGATTTAGAGGTACTGCAGGAACAAGAGGAAGAAATACTTTTGCGGATTACAGGGAATGGATTTTTATACAATATGGTTAGAATTATTGCAGGGACTCTGATAGAAGTGGGAAGGGGAAGATGGGAACCGGAATATATCCGTGAGATTCTGGAGGCAAAAAACAGGGAAAAAGCAGGCCCTACTGCTCCTGCCTGTGGACTGATGTTGGTTAATTATTGTTACTGTTCACCTTCACACTAATTACCACGCTGATGGGTGTGGGGCAGTGATAAAATGGGGTGATAGAACCTGACCTCACCGGAGGAGACTTTAAATAGGCAGGTTCTGTTACTATTTACAGGCTGGCCTGTGAATAGTAACCAATTATCGGTTTATGGAGTCTGGATTGCAAAATAAGGATTGACACACATGGGAGCGTATACTATAATATTTTGGTATGACAAAGTTTAATAATGTAATGCCAAAGCCCCGGCGGTACATTATAATATATGCACAGGAGAGCGGGATAGGTTCTCCGGCAAAAAGTGTCAAAGCGAAGCCTTATGGTGCAGCCGGACATCTGTACTACGGTGGAAGTGATGACAGGTACAATACAAAACTGTTTTGAAGCTTGGAGGTAACATAATGAAAACTTTTATGGCTAGTCCGGCTACTATCGAGAGAAAATGGTATGTAGTTGATGCTACTGATATGACACTTGGACGCCTGGCAGCTCAGGTTGCCAGTGTTTTAAGGGGAAAGAATAAGCCAATTTTTACTCCCCATATCGATACCGGTGACTATGTAGTTATTATTAATGCAGAAAAAGTGAAGGTAACAGGCAAGAAGCTGAATCAGAAGATTTATTACAATCATTCTGACTATGTAGGCGGGATGAAGGAGACTACATTGAAGGAAATGATGGCTAAGAAACCGGAGAGAGTTGTAGAGCTTGCTGTTAAGGGTATGCTTCCGAAGGGACCTTTGGGAAGACAGATGTACAAAAAACTTCATGTATACGCAGGACCGGAGCATAAACAGATTGCTCAGAAGCCTGAAGTATTAACATTTTAATCCAACGGACTGAAAGGAGAAAATTAAAATGGCTAAGACAGCAAATTGCTACGGAACCGGAAGAAGAAAGAAATCCATTGCAAGAGTATATCTGGTACCTGGCAAAGGAAATATTGTAATTAATAAGAGAAGTATTGATGACTATTTTGGTCTGGAGACCCTGAAGGTAATCGTTCGTCAGCCTCTGGTAGCTACTGCTACATCAGATAGATTTGATGTAAAGGTAAATGTACGCGGTGGCGGTTATACAGGTCAGGCTGGTGCAATCAGACATGGTATTGCAAGAGCTTTACTTCAGGCAGATGCAGACTTTAGACCTGTACTGAAAAAGGCAGGCTACCTGACCAGAGATCCTCGTATGAAGGAAAGAAAGAAGTATGGTTTGAAGGCAGCACGTCGTGCACCTCAGTTCTCCAAGCGTTAATTATCAAACGTATACAAACCCTTGGAAATATTGGTTTCCAAGGGTTTTTTATTACCCAATGCCAAGCATTTGGTGTTGATTTGGTGTTTGTTCGGTCAAGATATGCTCCATAAGTTCAGCAGTTTTCATACGTGAACTATCTAAAACGGCTGTATATGTCTTTGCTGTTATCTGAATGTCGGAGTGTCCTAAGTGTTCTGAAACTATCTTTAAATCAACCCCATTATTTAATAATAGAGTAGCATTGGTGTGTCTTAATTTATGCAGTGTTAGATACTCAAACTTAGTGCCTTTGAGAAATCGTTTTAATTGGGTATTAAGACAACTCCTATCTTTATAATTTCCAGTAGCAGAAGTAAATACCATTTCTGGATGTGAAAAAGAAGAACCTAAAGCCATTTGGAGTTTTCGTTGTTCGCTTCTGTGCTTCTTTAATAAAGCCACAAGATTATCATCCATGAATAAATGTCTAATACTTATCTTGGTTTTTGGTGTAGTCAGAAAGTGAGTTCCACCAACATCTGATAATGAATGACGTATATAGATTTTCTTGTTTTTAAAATCAATATCTTCCCATTGTAAAGCTAAACATTCACCAGAACGCATACCAGTAAAGAGCAGTACTAAGATAATTGTATTAAATGCAGAATACTTTTGGAACATACTAAGAAATTCTGGCAATTCTTCAGCAGTTAAGTGCATTTGTTTACCCTCTTCCAATGGATTCTTTTTGGGAAGAATAACGTTCTTACATGGAGTTTCTTTGATACAGCCTTGCATTACTGCAAATTTGAATAAACTTTGTAAAATGCAGTATATACGCTTGGCGTTGGAAGGAGAAAGAGTTTTCATTTCTCCACGAACCATGCTTTTATGAGTAGCAAAGAAGTGGCTTATTGAGGCTGTTGTGATGTCTTTTAGCTTCTTATTGCCAAAGTAATCCATGAAGTGGTAATTGATATGTTTTTCATAATTATAGGCTGTAACGGGCTTTAAATTGTTTGGAGCGTAAAGACGAAAATACTCCTCAACCAATTCTGAAAATCTCATATTTTCTTTGAGATTATAAAGACCTTTACAACGATTGGAATAGTGGACATATTCTTCTTTTGCTAATTTGTCAGCTTTCTTTTGTGTTAGTCCTTCTGGTGGTGTGACGTATTTGTTTACCATTAACATCATATCCCATACAGACAGTAAAACGATATGTTTTGCCTCGTTGTATTATACCAGTATCTACTTTTCTTGTTTGTTCTTTAGCCATAGTAATAGCTCCTTTCGTAATTAAATTTTGTATGATAAAAGAAGCTGTTACCTATGAGATAACAGCTCCGATTATTCTTTATGATTCTCTATTTAGATAGTCCAGAAAACGTTCATAATTAGCTAAGTATTTTGTGCCAGCATGTATATACTTTATTTTGTTTCCTTTACAAAGTAAGCGTATATGATGCTCACTTACGCCAGTTAAAGAAGATGTTTCTTTGATGGTTTTCATGTGAACCGCCGAAGGCGATTGAGAAACTATCGTGAACGGAGTAGTATTTAGATTCTTCATGGTGTTACTCCTTTTATTTGGCTGTATAATTTCTTAACAAGCCGATTTGTTATCTGGTAAAATATTTGTTTTTTAGTATTGGTTTGATGGAATGATACTGTAAAGATTCTTTACAACTGTTCCAAAGTAAATGAAAACTGTGTTGTAAAGAAAATTTACAGATATACTATATATAGCCATGGATAGCTTTTTAAAAAGGCATTTATTATGGCTTTTTAAAACTCTTCCATCCGTCTGAGAAACTGTAAACATTTGATTTTCTCAAGTTTCTATTATTTTGTTTTATGGTAATAAAACCATGGTTAACTAATTCAGTTCTTGCTTTAAAGAAGGTTTGCTTTGACATATAGTTGATATATTTGTTACATGGAAACGTGAAATCTTTGTTTCCACCTGCTTCCATCATCATGTTTAGATAAATGCGAACTGCTGAGTTGGATAAGTCTCTAAATGCTTCAGAGGAAGTAAGCGTTACACCAAGTCTGATATATCGTTTTTCTAAGCCATCAGCACGTGTAGTAAACCATGGCGGAAATGGTGTTTTTTTAGTTCGTGCCATATTACTCCTCCTTTTTATCTTTAAGTGTGTTAATAGCATGGAAAATAGCCTTTTCCTGTTCTGGTGTTAAATCCTTACGTAACCAACGTGATAACGTGTAGTCTGCTATATTGAGTTCTCTGGCTACTTCCCATTGATAAATGCGATATTTTCTTAAAAGATAATGAATATCGTATTTGTTCATTTGTAATCTCCTCCTTCTTGACAGATTTTATATGACCATATAATATTTTTTTATATGCAATTTGTTGTTGCATAATAGCTATGGGACAAGAATAAACCTAAAGGAAAAGAGGTGCATTATATATTTATATATCATTGAGCTTGAATTTGATGGTATATAAAAACATTATGGCATTAGGATATATTATTTTGGATTCTGGAAAAGAATTTATAGTGGTTTCAGAACAAAAGAAAATAACAGCATTTGAATATGGACAGTTTTGTTTGAGTGTTTGTAACATGGATTATGACAAAACAGAAGAAAGAGTACAGATGTATTCGGAGAAGAATTATGAGATAAAAGATATGCTATCTCATTGTATCAATTCATTATATTTAACTTGGGAACAAGCAAATGTTGTAATAGAAATGATAGCGGAAGAAATAAACGAAAATGGTGTAATTGTCGGTGGGGTGGATTCTTTACCAGATATTTATAAAAATAAAGAGTTACGTCACCATATTAGAAAATTACTCGAAAGAGATTTTTCTGTTTGTGAATCTGAAATACAGAGTGAACTTGATTCAGTAATATTAAATCAGAGCATTATTATGTTTGATGGTGTTCCGATGACTGGTTACTTTTTAAATACAATAAAGGATTTTCTCATAGTAGATGTGCAAAAGTTTCTGTTGTCAAATTGTGTGATAAAAGAATGTGAATATTGTAAACGTCTATTTATACCATCCAGAAAAAGCGATAAATATTGTAGGCTACCTAATTTAGAACGGCTTACGTGCGGTGAACTGGCACACAAGAATCGAAGTAAAACTGATTTTGAACGATTGTGTGATAAAGCTAGACCAGAGCAAAGAAGTACTTTGATAAATATATCAACAACAAAAAAGTACGATGTAGATATTCTTCAGCAGATGTACGATGATTGGTCTTTGGAATGTGGTAAACAGTATAAGAAATATAAAGCTAAAAATGATTTAGGTGGTTTTAAGAAATGGATAGAAAAGACAAAATATACACCATCAAAAATTAAAAATGAGTACCAAAAGAGACTAAAAACAAAGGAAAACGTGAAGCGATAAACAATTTTGAAAAAATGAGAGTATATATATAATCTGTATAAAAAATTTACAAGATTAATGATAAAAGCATTAGGAAATGGGTGAAAAAATCCCTAAGAACAAAGATTATTATATATGATAATCTGTTTTTAGTAGGTGCTTTTAGGAAGTGACTATAAAAGGGAAAATAAAAGATTTTGTAGAAACTGAATTTAAGAAAACATATTAATATAGAATCAAGGAGAAGAATATAATGGAAGAAAAATACTATGATGGAAAAAAAGAGTTTAAGGAATTATTAGAAATGACGGAAGATGTATTTTCATCACCGATTAAACGTTGGGCTGAATATTGTTTGACTAACAAAAAAATTGATATTGATGTTTCTGAATGGGCTATGAAGAACTATGTAGAAATGTATGATTATTTGAAAGGTGTAAAGCTTAAAAAACAACGAGGATATGAGTATAAATATGAAGTAGAAGCGTGTGGTGTAGCGTTTAGAGGTGATACAATGACTTCATTTGCTAATTTCATTCGGAAATACTTTAAAGAAAAAAAGAAACTCAGAAATATTGGAAAGGAAAACTGTGCAAACAAAATAAAATCAGGTGAATATGTAGTCGAAGATGATTATATGCATGAATTTTCATATCTTCAACATACACAAGGAAACTTGATACCAGTACCATTTTGCTTTAATGTTGAACGTTCTGGGGCATTTGCAGATAGAGACTATTGGGATATTGTCATGTATAACATATATATGTGGTGTGAATCTGGTGATGAAAGATATATTTATGATTTGTTGAATAGGTATAATAAAAATACTCATATGGCAGAATCTGTATGCAGATTTAAATATTGGATGTCTTTGTATCATCATAATTGGAATGAATTTTGCGATAGAAATTATTTAAGGGCGTTTGTTGACTCAGAGGGATATCCAATAGAATTTTGGAAAAATCATTTTGCTTTTAATAGAAAAATAGAATCCTTGTCTTTATGTGAGTTTGAAGATTCCGTTAAGCTAATAAATAAATTGATTAAAAAAAGAAACGAGGAAATAAATAGAAATAGTAAAGGTGTTATTTATGGGGGTGGGTTTTTGACCTAGGATGAGATTTATATGTTTGAACTAGGATGTTTTCCAAAAATATATCTGATTTTGGTGATTACTTGGTGTTTATTTTTATGATAAGCTAGAATAAGTTGTTAGAAGATAGAACAATACATACTGAATAAATGCTTATTCTACAATAGGAGATTACAAGGTACATTATCATAGAATAAGCATTAGTCAGTTCTCAAAGAGATAATTATTCAGAACTTACGAACCCTTGGAAACTTTATGTTTGCAGGGGTTTTTCTTTATTCAAAGTTATATATAACCAATAAAAGAAGGAGGAATATTTTATAAATTTACGGCCCAATAATTTTAAGCTTGAATCAACAACAGTCTGGTCGTTTCCAGACAGGGGCAGTTGGGCAACACATTCAGGAAAGTATCGAGGAAATTGGTCACCGTATGTACCAAGAAATCTGGTACTTCGTTATTCTAATCCTGGTGATTGGGTCTTAGATTAATTTATGGGTAGTGGAACAACCTTAGTAGAGGCAAAGCTACTCAATCAGCATAAAAATTTCATTTGGAAAACTGGTATAGTCATCTTGTGTATTAACTGTTTGAAATTGCTTTACTTGAAAATATTCAAAAGAAGATTAGAGATGGTAGTAAATGGAAGATAGAAATTTTGATGAATGGCTAAGTAAGTTCAGAGTAAGTATATCAAGTTATGACTATTATATAGATTTTGAAAAAGTTGTGAGAAATGTAGAAAAAATTAAGATGGAATTGAACATTTTAAATTCTTTGATTGGTTCTAAGTGCATAGAGGAAGACTTTGAGAAAATAGTGAAAAGGTATCCGGAAACATTGCAATGTGTTCCCTTGCTACTTGCGGTGAGAGGATATGAAATCTATGCACAAGATGAAGAGGGTATTTTCTTATATAATTTCAAAAAGATGAATTACAGTGTGGAGCAATACAAAATATTTATGTGTAAGACTGGATTATTTGATATGATTTCAAATCATTTGGTAAATAATCTTGTGGATTACGCTTTGGGTATTGAAACTGGATTGGATTCTAATGGTCGAAAAAATCGTGGTGGTCACCAGATGGAAGATTTGGTGGAAAAGTACATTGTGGCAGCAGGATTTTGTTGACCATACAAAATGTAGTGATGACGAGTAAAATCCCATCACCTTAGATGACAACTGCGAAGGTACTGAACAGTTACAAATATATAAAATTGAGTAGAGGTATCCAAGCAAATGCAGAATATCCGCTTTAATAAATACATAAAATAGACATTATATTCATATCTAAATCAATAAATTACAAATAATCACAGTAAAAAGTAAAAATATTTCATTTTATATCCCTGTAAAAAAGTATATTATTAATTTGATTCACTGGATAAACTCTATATAAGTATAAACTTTTATATAAATATAGTGACTAAAGCCAATGGAGGCTAGAGCATACCGGAAAAATCTTTTCGGCAATGTGTATACCCTGTTTCGTGTTATCTTTATATCAGATTCAGTCAATGGAACAGTCTACGCCTTCCTCTTTGGAAAGGAGTATGGTTATCAAAATGAAGAAGCGGAAGGCCTTTCGTACAGAACTGACGGTGATGATGGTGCTGGCCTGTATTTGTTCTGTTCTGATATTGGGGGTGGCACAGATTGTATTGTCTATTCAAAATTTTTCCAGACAGGCTTATTCTGATTTGGAATTTTATCTGGAAAATATCAATAATCAATTCCATATAAAAATGCAATATCTGGAGGAAATGGTGATTTCCTTCCGGCATAACTCTGCAATTAAGCATTTTCTGAAAGGAATGGAGGAAAATGACTATTATAATAAGGAAGAAGCACAGGAGCAGCTGAAAAGCTGTGCCAATTTATTTTCTGAGGGAAATATTATAGATGCCATTTATCCCTTTGTAGACAGTGCCTATCTTTTTAACCAGAAGGGAGAGTGGATTAGCAGTCGCTATTATCCTGGAACGGTGGAGGATGAAGTGATAGGAAGTTTGAAATATGTGGAGATAAACAGGATTTTTCAGGAAAGTGGAGAGGAATTTTTGTATCAGGTACAGGAGGAAAATATTTATCTTTGTACCTGGATTTATGATGAAAATATGCAGACTATGGGAAGCTGTGTGGTTTCCATAGGAAAGGCAGCAGTGGATTGTCTGTTTGGACGGCTGAAGGAATATCCCGGACATATGTGGATTGTGGCAGGAAACCAGAAACAGCTATTGTTTTTTAATGAGGCAGGAAACAGTCAGTCGGAGCAGCTGTTGGAGATAATGGGGGAGTTGTCCGGAGAAATACTGATAGGTGGAAAGAACCAGGTATTTCATATTGTAAAGAGTGGATTTGGCATAGAGAGCAGGGTTGCAGTGAGGAAGGATGTGATTTATGATTCCATCCAGTCTATGCTGCAGCCCTTCTGTCTGGTATTGCTTTTGGTACTGGGAATAGCAGGAACTACTGTGTTTACTCTGTCCATGAGGCTGACTAAGCCCTTACAGGAAATGGGAGAGGATATTAAACGGTTTGGGAAAGAGAAATTTGATGTAAGAATGCGGGAGTTTGATACCAGAGAATTTCACGAAATTAGCCTTTTGTTTAATGAAATGGCAGAGCAGCTACAGAAGCTGATTACTCAGGTGTATGAAAAGCAAATTTTAGCTGCCAAATCTCAGATGAAGTATCTTCAATCTCAGATTAATCCTCATTTTATGTTTAATATCCTGACGATGATAGGGATGAAGGCGGGATTAAAGGGAAATGTGGAGATTCAGAAGCTGTTATCTGCATTTGCCAGATTGATTCAGGGAAAAATATTCAGGGAGGGAGAGATTCTCATTCCTCTTTCAGAAGAAATAGAGCTGATAGAGTTTTACCTGTTTTTACAAAGTGAAAGATATGCAGGAAAGATTAGCTATGAAATTAGCTGCAGTCAGGAGCTGAAGGAGTATAAGATTCCCCGGCTGACGGTGGAGCCGCTGGTAGAAAATGCCGTTTCTCATGGATTAGAGCCTAAGCCGGATAAGGGAAGCATTAGTATTCAAGTTTGGGAATCTGAGGAAAAGCTATGGATTCAGGTGGAGGATAACGGAGTAGGATTCGATGTGGCAAATATGGAGCATATAGATACAGACAGTAAGCATACGCATATTGGGCTGACCAATACAAGACAGATGCTGCACGTTGTTTATGGGGATAAGGCCGGGATACAGGTGGAAAGCCAGCTCGGTAAGGGAACGAAAGCCCTGATTTTTATTCCGTTGGAAAATGGGAGAAGTCATAATGTGGAAAGTAATGATTGCTGATGATGAGCCTTATGTCAGAGAAGGATTGGAAAAGTTAATTTCCTGGGAGGCATTAGGATGTAAGCTGGTTTATGCAGCAGAAAACGGAAAAGAGCTGTTGGAGCAGATTGACAAGGACCCTCCAAATATTGTTATTGTGGATATCCGAATGCCTTTGGTAGATGGACTGGAGGTGGCAGAGTATATTTTTAAAAATCGATTAAGAACCTCTGTCATTATTCTTACTGCCTATGCTGATTTCCACTATGCACAAAAAGCTATACAGTATCAGGTTAGCGACTATGTTGTAAAAACGTCTGCTTTAGAAGAAATTCCGGCTGCTGTGGAAAAAATTCGACAGCGTTTGGAAAGTGAAGAGATGATTTGTTATCGGATGGTCGTGATGAAAATGGATAAAAATGCAGACCGGTTGAGACAATTTTACCGATATGCCTTCTCCGCCTTTGAATATCGTTTGATGAATGGACTGGCAGAGGATGAAGGATTGATTCTGTCATTAAAAGGCAGCAGTAATCCGGAGGATGTGCTTCTTGGTTGTGAAAAGCTAATGAATCTATGCAGAAATTTTCTGGGGGAAGAACCCCAGATTATGTGTAGTAGAATCTATGAGCAGTGGGGAGATCAAAAGGAAGTCTATAAGGAACTGGTGGAATATGCAGAGGAAAGTGGAGAAAGTATCGTTATTCAGCCTCAGTTTGAAGACAATATTTTGGAGTCCGACAATATATTAGATAGTATTAAAAAGTATATTCACAGACACTATACCGAAAAGGTTACCCTTTTGGAGGTAGCTGAAGCAGTACATTTCAGCCCCGGATATTTAAGCCGTTTTTATAAAATGAAGACAGGAGAGAATCTTTTTGATACCATCAATTCCCTGCGTATTGAAAAGGCAAAGAAGCTGCTGGAAAAAGGGGATAAGAAAATCTATGAAATTGCTGATTTAACAGGGTTTGAGGATACAGCCTATTTTTCCAAGGTATTTAAAAAATATACGGGCTGTCCGCCCAAGGAATATGCCCGTGTGGGAAAGATGAAAAAATGAGAAAAAAGATAATTCTTTTATTATTGCTGATTACCTGCTTTCTGTTAGGAGGCTGTGAGAAGGAAGAGGAAGAACCTATAGAAATTACGTTGATTCATGGATGGGGAACCACAGAAGCAGATCATGTGCGGATGCGAAGAATCTATAAGGATTTTGAAAAAGACTATCCAAATATCAAACTGAATCTGGTCTCGATGATATCACCAGAGGAGGTGGTCAATAAAGTGGAGGATATGCTGTCTGTGGGAAAGGTACCTGATTTGGTCTGTACCAGTGGTTATGGAAAAGACAATATCTATCAGTTCATGCGAGAAAAAGAAAAGGCAGTGGATCTCCTTCCTTCTATAGAAGCCGATTCAAAGTTTGCAGCCAGTATTGCTCCGGAGGTGATGAGCTATTGGAAGCAGGATGGCCATCTTTATACGGTTTCAGACGTGCTGATGCTGGCAGGAGGCTACTGGTATAACGAGGAGATTTTTCAACAGGCAGGTGTGGAGCAGCCTCCAAAAACCTGGGAGGAATTTTTTGATACCTGTGAAAGAATTAAGGAGTGGTCAGAAGCAAATAAAAAGGCAGTACTGCCTATTCAAATTACTCAGGAAAGCAGTGTCTATCTGGTAGAGGCTCTGTTGGCAGATGCTGGTGGCAATGGGGAACGGGCAGTAGAGGCTCGTGATATGGATTTAACAGGGGAGGATTATCGACCAGTATTGGAGACGATGAAGCAGCTATACCAGTATGGCTCAGAGACAGGCAAGTATTATGGCTATAGAGATGTGGTCAGTATGTTTAACAGCGGCAGGGTAGCCATGTATATTAATGGGGTATGGGCCAGTGCCTTGATTCATAGTAATATTCCGGTAAAATATGCTGTTTTTCCGGGAAAGGATGGAAGGACACTGTCCTGTTCTTCGGCAGCTATCGGTTATATTGCAGGAAATACCGGTGACGAAAAGAGAATGGATGCCAGTATCCAATTTTTAAAATATATGCTGAGTGAAGAGGTACAGAAAAGAATTTTGTTGGAAACAGGCCAGATGCCCTCTAATCCAACGATTCAACTGGAAGATTACAGGGAGAGCATTCCTCTGATGTATCAAGCAGCAGAGGCAGTACGCCATGCAGATCGTATTATTGAGATACCCAATAACCTGTGGACTAACAGGCAGATTGAAAATTTTCAGAGCTATATTATGGATGTGATGTCGGGGGAAATGGATGCAGAAATGTTTGTAAAAGAAATAAACAGATAAAAATTTCACAAAATTTATGGTGAAATTTGTTGGAGAGACTAAATTTTGCAAGAAAGCCGTAAATTACTTCCATAGAGTAAACGCTTCCATCATGATATGCTAACACCATAAAAACGTAACAGGGAGGTTGTTATCATGAAAAAACGTTTTGTAAGTTTGTTAATGGCAGCAGTAATGGTAGCCGGAGTAGCAATGACAGGATGTGGCAATTCTGCAGGTAATGCACCGGCAGAGACGACTAAGCAGACGACGCAGACCGAGACACCGGCAGAAAATGAGGCGCCGGCAGAAACGGAGACACCAGCAGAAACTCCTGCTGAAAAGGAAGTTCTGGAATTTTACCATGGTTATTACCATGATGCCAGTGAATGGGCTCCGGCAGCAGTAATGAGAGAAATCTATGATAATTTTGCTGCAACCTATGCAACCGGCAATGTGGAATTTAAGGCAATTCCCAGCGAGGATATTGCAGGTGTGGTAGAAAACAATGTAGCAGGCGGTAGCTATCCGGATATGATTGACCTGGCAGGTGCTTCCGTATCTTTAGCAGCAATGAGTCAGAATCTGTTAGTAGATATGAAGCCTTACATTGATGCAGAGGGTATTCAGGCTAACGTAGGAATCAACTATACACAGAACGATGTAGGCGGTAAGATTTATACTGTGCATGACCAGCTGCTGACTCTGGGCTATTGGTACAATGAAAAGATTTTAACGGATGCAGGTGCTACTTTACCTACTACCTGGCAGTCCTGGAGTGATTTTGATGCAGCTATGGAAGCAGTAAGAGCGATGGGTACAGACATCTATGCTTATGGTGCAGGACAGGGTTCTACCAGATGCTTTA
Source organism: Lachnospiraceae bacterium (assembly GCA_017532145.1). Taxonomy (GTDB): domain Bacteria; phylum Bacillota; class Clostridia; order Lachnospirales; family Lachnospiraceae; genus Kineothrix. The sequence continues at coordinate 14,984 of JAFXJR010000025.1, forward strand.
ACGCTATTTTAGGAACTACTGAAGCAGGAAGACAGATGCTGACAGGTGTTTTGACAGAGGATGCTATCAATGCTCCGGAATTTGCAGAAGCATTTAAGACAGTTGCAGCAATGGATCAGAAGAACGGTTCTGCTAATGCAAGTGCAGACGCTTCAGACGGTGCTAATGACTGGGGGGCAGATTTCAACCAGGAAAAATCAGCTGTATTCTTTAATGGTGTATGGGCAGCAGGTGGATTTTCAGATATTACCAATATCAGAGCAACAGTATTCCCCGGCAATGTATCCCTTTCTTCTGCATCCGGCGGTATTACTATCGCAGCAGGGATGAGTGCAGAAAAAGAGGCATTGGCTCTGGAATTTGTAAAGTATATGACCAGCGACGAGGTACAGACCAGAATCTTTAAAGAGGTAGGTGCAAATCCTTGCAGTACCACTTTGGATCTGAATGCACTGGTTGCAGATGCTGATGATAAGACAAAGCTGTTGGCAGACGCATGTGCACAGGCAAATGCAGCACAGTATGTAGTACCTACACTGGATGCAATGTGGGGAACAGATATTGCAAATGCTATTGGAAATAAGCTGATTGAGTCTACGGTATCAGGAACAGACATAGACGCTAAGTTTGAAGAGTTGAAAAATGAATTGATTGGTCTTATTGGCTAAGAAATAGAAGCAGAAAGAAGCTGCTTGTGTTACAGATTGGATGCCCCGTAGCTTGCTACGGGGTATTTAATTCAGAAAGCTTTTCACATACAGTAGGAAAAAGGTAACTGTTCAGGTCAGGACTAGGCATTTACTGCATAGTCCGTGAGAAAACGTAGATACAGCAGGAGCAAGGTCCATCGCGAAGCGATTTTAATGGACTTACGGTTGTAACAATGAAGGTACTGAATAGTTACAGAAAAAGGATGAAAGGAGCATACGAATGAATGCAAAGACCAGAAAAAGGCAGCTGGGTATCAGAAGGAGTATCTTTATTGTTGTATTTCTGTTGCCTATTTTAATCTGCTTTTCCGTTTTTTATCTTTATCCCATTTTAATGGTGGTGATTAGTTCCTTTGCAAAATGGGATTATACTAATCTGAATAATATGCAGATGTATCCGTTAAACCAGCTATTTGACAACTATATCTATATTTTTACCAAATATCCTTATTTCAAAGAAGCATTGAAAAATTCCTGTATCTGGTCTTTATGCGGTTTGCTGATTCAGGTGCCGATTGCTACAGGAGCAGCTCTGGTTATTTCTAAAAAATGCAGAGGATGGAAGTTGACAAGAAATATTTATGTACTTCCCAATATTATTTCTTCAGCGGCTATGGGTCTGATTTTTTTACAGATTTATAATCCAAAATATGGTGTAGTCAATCAGCTGATTAAGCTGTTCAATCCCTCCTTCCAGGATAATATTCTGGTTGTACCGGGATGGAATATGGTAGCTTTAACCTGTGCATATATTTTCTTTGCCGGAACCAATATGATTATGGTACTGGGACAGATTTCAGCAATTCCTGCAGAGATTCGGGAGGCTGCTCTGTTGGACGGTGCAAAGGGCTGGACATTGGACAGGTGCATTACTCTGCCTCTGATTAAGAGTACATTGAAAACGATTAGTGTCCTTTCCGTATCTGCCGGCTTTATCCTTTATAATGAGGTATTCTTCCTGACAAATGGTGCAGCAGGTACCAAAAGTATCAGCTTTATTATTCGTGAATTGGCGGTGGTAAGTCCCAGAGCTCAGTATGCAAGAGCAAATGCAGTGGGTACTATTCAGATTTTGGGTGGTCTGTTATTGGTATTGCTGATTAACCTGATTTTCCGGGACAGGAAGGAAGAAAGGAGATAAAGCGATGAAGAAAAAGAATGAAAATATAGAATCAGAAGCCATGGCAGGAGTGGGAACAGTAGGGAAGATTGTCTGCGGCATTGTTATGGTATTTCTCTGCTTTATTTCCCTGTTTCCTGTAATATGGGTGGCAATTTCCTCCTTAAAAAAGGATCCTCTGGCTGAGCCTGGTTTTACTCTGCCTAAAGAAATCTATTTGGAAGGATATATAGGGGTTTTCAGAGATATGAATATCCTCCAATATTTTTATAACAGCTTTAAGGTGGCGGGTTTATCCGTAATTTTAAGTATTATTATGATTTCCATGGCGGCCTATGTGGTAGCCAGGATGGAGTTTAAATTTAAGGGAATCATTACCGGTATGCTGATGGCTACTTTGTTTATTCCTCCTACGGCTATGACCTTTCCGGTGTACAATCTGATTAATGGGTTGAAAATCAACGATTCTCATGCAGGTCTGATTCTGATTTATACCTGTAGTGGCATTGCGGTAAGCTTTATGGTCATACGAAACTATTTTGCAACGATACCTACAGAGTTGGAGGAAGCAGCGAAAATTGATGGCTGTACCTATACACAGACGTTTATGAAAATTATGCTTCCCATTGCCCGGCCGGGAATCCTGACTGCAGCAATGCTGGCATTTATGAATTACTGGAATGAGTATTACTGGGCATCTATGGTGCTGATTACTAAGGAATTGAAGACAGTACCTGCTATACTGGCCCAGTTCCAGACGGCTTTTTCCACCAACTATAATGGTATGTTTTCGGCAATTGTAGTCATCCTTCTGCCGCCAATGATTCTGTTTACCTGCTTCAGTAAGTACTTTATTGAAGCTCTATCAGGTGGTGCGGTAAAGGGATAAAACCTAACATTTTACATAACGGTTTAGGTAACTGTTCAATACCTTCATCGTTACGATGCAAAAATTCATGAAAATCACCTATGGCGATGGGATTTTTGTTTGCTACAACTACATTTTTGTACGGTCAGCACAGCAAGTGTGCAAATCTACTAAATAGTTACAGTTTTACATTACGATTAGATGTCAGAAAGGATTTATTTATGAAACAGGTGACGGCTATTTTACTGGGAGCAGGACAGAGAGGAGCGGATGCTTATGCTTCTTATGCCCTGGATTATCCAAATGAATTAAAATTTGTAGGAGTGGCTGAACCCAGAGAGGACAGACGTCGGGAGTTTATGCAGCTGCATGAAATTGGAGAAGCCGATGCTGTGGATTCCTGGGAAAAGCTGTTGGAAAGACCAAAAATGGCAGACTGTGTGTTGATTTGTACTCAGGATCAGATGCATTATGAGGCAATTAAAAAAGCCGTGGAGAAGGGATATCATATCCTTTGTGAAAAGCCGATTTCTCCGGTTCAGTCAGAATTGGAGGAAATTGGAAGAATAGCAGCAGATTACAAGCCTGCATTCAGTATCTGCCATGTGCTGAGATATTCGCCCTTTTTCAGAGAGATTCGCCGATTGCTGGAGGAAGGAGTTATTGGAGAATTGGTAGATATCCAGCATATAGAAAGTGTAGGCTATTGGCATATGGCACACAGCTTTGTCCGTGGAAACTGGAGAAACAGAGAATTAAGCAGTCCCATGATTCTCCAAAAATGTTGTCATGATATGGATATTTTACTCTGGCTGGCAGGAAGCTCCTGCGTACGGCTTAGTAGCTTTGGTGGATTAAGACATTTTAAAAAGGAGAACGCTCCAAAGGATGCACCTGCCAACTGTCTGGATGGTTGTTCTTATCGGGAGACCTGTCCTTATTTTGCTCCCCGCTTCTATTTGGAGGATATGGAGGAAAAGGGAGGAACCTTTGCCCGGGTAGTAAGCATGAAGCAGGATAAGGCTTCTCTTCTGCAAGCTTTACAGGAGGGACCCTATGGAAGATGTGTCTATCATTGTGACAACGATGTGGTGGATCATCAGGTAGTCAATTTAGAATTTGAAAACGGGGTAACTGCCAGTCTCACCATGTGTGCCTTTACTGCAAAATGTGAAAGAGTAATTAACCTGATGGGTACCAGAGGGCAGATGCGGGGAAATATGGAAGAAAACCGTATAGAGTATGAAGATTTTGCCAGTGGAAGAAAAGTGGTTATTGATGTTAAGGTTCCCAAGGGAGGCCATAGTGGAAGTGATGTTTCTATGATGAAGGACTTTGTGGATTTGGTAGCTACAGGAGGTACCAGAGAGAGTGTCAGTGCCTGTCAGGAATCGATTGAAAGTCATTTAATGGCATTGGCAGCAGAGAAAAGCCGTTTACATGGAGGCAGGGTATGTGAAATGCACGAATAATATTCATTCACTGCCTCGTTGACTGGTCTGTGCTTTCCCTGGCACATAGTAAAAAGCCTCAGTCAAGGTATCGGTGATTAATTATTCGGTGTACCGGAGACCACAGTATGTGTCTATAACAAGAAAGGATTTTATAGGATGAATCAGGAAATCAGAGAGAGAACGAAGTGGTTTATGGAGGACAGATTTGGAATGTTTATCCATTGGGGACTGTATTCTATCCCGGCATGTGGGGAATGGGTGATGTCCGAAAAGGAGATGACAGTAGAGGAATATGAAAGATATTTCCATGAATTTGACCCGGTAGACTACGATCCGGTGAAGTGGGTTCGTATGGCGAAAAAGGCAGGAATGAAGTATGTGGTGCTGACGGCAAAGCATCATGATGGCTTTTGCCTGTTTGACTCAGCATTAACAGATTATAAGGCTACTAATACAAAAGCCGGACGGGATTTAGTAAGAGAATTTGTGGATGCCTGCAGGCAGGAGGGGTTAAAGGTAGGTTTGTATTTTTCTATTATCGACTGGCATCATCCGGATTTTCCCAAGTATGGAGACCGCCAGCATCCGATGAGAAACAAGGAAGAATATAAGGATGAAAAGATTGATTTTAACAGATATCTGGATTATATGCATGGGCAGGTAAAAGAGCTGGTGACAGGCTATGGCAAGCTGGATTTAATGTGGTTTGACTTTTCTTATGATGATATGTGCGGAGAAAAATGGCGTGCTACTGAGTTGATTCAAATGGTTCGTCAATATCAGCCGGATGTAATTATTGATAATCGTCTGGAGGGTGCGGGAGACAATCATGGAAGTATTGTAACGGATCAGCCCAATATTTACAGTGGTGATTTTGCCAGTCCGGAGCAGATTATTCCTCCCGGTGGAGTATGTGACGAAAAGGGAGAACCAATCCCCTGGGAATTATGTGCTACTATGAATAACCATTGGTGCTACTGTAATTTTGACCATGAGTATAAACCGGCTGAGATGTTGATTCGTAAGCTGGTGGAATGTGTAAGCAAGGGCGGAAATATGATGCTGAATGTAGGCCCGGATGCAAAAGGCAGGATTCCGGCACAGAGTATAGCTATTTTAGAGGAAATCGGGGCTTGGATGGAAAAGAACAAAGAGAGTATTTATGGCTGTGGAATCTGCAGTTTGCCCAAGCCGGAATGGGGAAGGTATACCCAAAAGGGCGAGGTAATCTATGCGCATGTGTATGAAACACCATTAGGCTCCCTGCCCTTATATGGTATTGCTCCGGATAAATTGGACAGGGTATACTATTTGGCAGATGGTACCCAGATGAATAGAGGAGAGGCATGGAATACGGTGTTATATGACGATGTAGCTTTCGTTTCTTTTGGAGAAAATCCTGTCTTTACCTATCCTCTGCCAGATAAGACAGATACGGTACTTAAGGTTATTTTAAAGGATTCATGAGGCAGCAGGAGTTTTATCAGGGAATCTGTCTGATGAGTGAGGCTGTAGAAGCCTTAGAAAATTTGTCTGTCAGTGAAAGGGAATATAGAGAAGCCCGGCAGCTTTTTTGGCAAAATCGGGGAAAATTTTACCGACAGACGAAAAAGCTGCCGGATTTCCGTTCCCGGTTTTTGTATTATTTTTGCCGATTGGCACAGGAAGCCTATGCAGATTATCAGAAACGAAGGATTCCTGATGAGATTTATTGGAATACCTTTTCTGATTTAACTCTATGGTGTAGCAACTGCTGGGAAAAATTTGGAGAATACGGTATTGACCAATATGACTGGTTTTTCCGTCATATCAGCTTAACTCTATTTGGACTGGGTAGACTGCAGTTTGAAAGACTGGCTTCTCCCTGGGAGTTTGCTGATGAAGTGAGAAGTATCCAAAAGGGAGACTCGATTATTTGTATTCATATTCCTCAGGGAGGAAAACTGGTGAAGGAAGAAGTCGTGGAGTCTCTGGAGAAAGCCTTTGCCTTTTTAGGCAGAGAAATTCCCTATCTATGCCATTCCTGGCTGTTATATCCCGGACTTTGCCATCTTTTAGAGGAAGATTCTCATATTCTTCAGTTTCAAAGGCTGTTTACCCTACTGTCTGTAGATGAGGAAGAAAGGCAGGGAGAGGAGCGAATCTTTGGACAGGTGCTGGATAATCCTATTCAATACAGTCAGTATACTACTTTGCAGAGAAAGGCAAGGCAATATCTGATGGAGGGCGGAAGGCTGGGAAGTGGGATAGGAAGGTTAATGTATGATAAAAAGGGATAAAGTTCCCTTTCACTACGAAGTAGTCTCCATGGCTTAGTACTTAGCGTACTTGAAGTGGGGACTTCCTTGATTTGGTTAAAAGGAAGCCTACAGAAATTAAGTGTTTATTATCCTATAATTTCTGTAGGCTTCTTCTTTTCTATATGGTAGAGCTATGGGAAATAGATAAATCTACTGTAACTGTTCAGTGCCCTCACAGCTGCTATGCAAAAATCCGTGAAAATCGCCTATGGCGATGGGATTTTTGCTCATTGCAACTACGTTTTCATACGGTCAGCACAGCAAGTGTGCAGACCTGCTGAATAGTTACAATCTACTTTCTTATCGGTATCGTTAATTTCTTCCACCTGCCTTAAAATTATAGATAGGCGTAATTACCTTTTGAATCTGTACAGTGTCCTGGATAGTTTCCATAATATCGGATATGGCCCGATAAGCAAAAGGAGCTTCATCCAGAGTATCCTTATTGATACAGGTAGAATGTACGCCTTCCATGGCTTTTTTAAACTGGGACAGGGTATAATGCTCCTGTACCTCAGAGCGTCGGTAGATACGTCCTGAACCATGGGGAGCCGAATAGTTCCAGTCAGGATTGCTCAGTCCGGTACCCAGTATAATACCATCTCTCATATTGATGGGGATAACGACAGGTTCTCCTTCCTTAGCACGTATGGCTCCTTTCCGCAGTAGCGGCACATCTGCAGAAAAGTCTACATAGTTGTGGATACAGCTGTAGCTGTCAGCCACCTTCCACCGCATCCCTTTGGTGATTTCATCAATCATGGCTTCTCTGTTTAAACGGGCAAATTCCTGGATAATCCCAAGGTCATGGAGGTATGACTGTAATAGCTCTCCTTCCAGACAGGTCATTTCGTAAGAAGCATGTCCCCGCTTCCTTTGCTGGGCTTCCCTTTGTCCCTCTCGTAAATAGTATTCTGTCACTTCTACACCCAGATGGCGGCTGCCGGAGTGAATCACCAGATACAGATTTCCCTCCTCATCCTTGTCGATTTCAATAAAATGGTTGCCGCCTCCTAAGGTACCAACACTTAAATAAGCTTTTTCCCTGTTGATAGCTCTAAGACAGTGGAGACGGGGAAGAAAGCTGGAAAGCATATCACTGAAACGATGGGATTTTTTGCGAATCCCTCCACCGGAAGGAACGTTTTCCCGAATCAGAGAATCCAGCTTTTGATATTCGATATTTCCCGTCTTGGTTTTCTTGGCTGCCATAAGTTTAGCTATGGTTATACCGCATCCAATGTCTACCCCAACTAAGCCAGGCAGAAGGGTTTCTCCCACCGTCATCGTCAGGCCGATGGTACCTACCTTGCCCGGATGTACATCCGGCATTACTCGAATCCTGCTGCCTGCAGCACTGGGGTGGTCGCAAATCATCTGCAGCTGCTTGCGAGCATATTCGTCCAGAGCATAGGTTTCCTGATTAGTGGTATAAACGATAGCATTGGTATATTTTCCATAGATAGTAATCATAAAAAGTCCTTTCTTTTTCTCCATTGTTCCATAGCCAATCCCTTCGGTTGGGCAATGTTGTAGCTTGAGGAAATACTATGGAGTATGGAGGGGAGAAGGTGTTTTGTTTGCACTTTACCTGGTGAAGCAAGTTTTTTATCATTACGAAGTGTGTTCACTATGAAGTAGTGTTCACCGCTTAGCATAATTGAAGTAGCTACTTTCTTGATTGGACTAAATTTGAGCAACAAAAAAACACCTTGGGTTAAAGGTGTTGATAAACTGGAAATATACCCATCTGAACATCAATCTATGTAATGTAGATTTACTCAAAAAGAAATTTCTCTGGAAACCTGTATTGTTATATTGACACTCCCCATAGTTAAAGTAAGGGGCTTTACAGTTGGATAAAGTATAGGTTACATCACTTTAATCAGCTTCGTCAATTTCATAAATAGAAAAAGTCTTAAGGTTTTTCCAGGACAATCACACCTTGGTTATTAATAGTTGTTAAGTTGAAGTTAAATAAACGATGCATATTGTCCTCCTTATCGAAACCGGGTGAATAGTTACAAGACAAAGTTCGTGCTTCTTTGTTGCGGACAGTATAGCAGATGTTTGGAGAAAAGTCAAGGAGTGGAGAATGCATAAATTCAGTCAATGCATCACCTGCTCTGGGCAGTGCAAATTCTATTATGTGGACTAAATCAATACCAGAAAGCAAAAAAAGAAGCTTGGATTATTACTGTGGCCAAATGATTACACAAATAATCTTTTTTCTCCATATCCCAGTCGCTATTTCAGGAAATTTCTGTTATAATAGTAAAAATAACAGAATACAAAGGAAATGAGGGTGATATTTATGGCAACAAAAGAAACCAGACCATCTAACAGAACCAGAATAAGTTATTCTTGTCGATTGATGGTATTACTGCTTTCCATGTTTTTCATGACTGGATGTGGGGGAAACGTGGATGTACCAGCTATCCTGGACACAGTGGAAACAATTATGATGTCCTCAGAAAGTGAGTCGGGTTCAGGGGGAGAAAGCAGTTCATCAACAATTGATACAGAGATACCATCCGTTCAGTCAGGTGGTGAGAATCTGTCTTCTTATCTAAAGGTACATTATATTGATGTAGGACAGGGAGATGCTACACTGATTACCTGTGATGGAGAAGCCATGCTGATTGATGCCGGAGACAATACCAAGGGAGAAATAGTCTGTGACTATCTTGATAATCAGGGAGTAGATGAGTTGAAATATCTGGTGTTGACTCATCCGGATGCAGACCATATTGGAGGTGCCGATGTGGTAGTATCCAATGTGGATATAGAAAATGTATTTATGTCCACATTTACCAAGGATAACAAGACTTATGACGACTTAATGGATGCCTTGGATGATAAGAAGCTATCCTGGTCACTTCCCCAGGTAGGCGATGTGTATGAGATAGGTAAAGCCTTTTTTCAGATTGTTGCACCAAATAGGGAGTATGAAGATGCCAACGATGCTTCTATTGGACTGATGGTAACTTATGGAAAGACCAAGTTTTTATTTACTGGAGATGCAGAGGAGGAGGCTGAAGCAGACATTCTGGACAATGGACTCAGTTTGGATTGTGATGTTTTTCAGGCAGGTCATCATGGCAGCAGAACGTCTAATACGAAAGCCCTACTGGAAGCAGCCAGCCCTACTTATGTGGTAGTAAGCTGTGAGGAAAACAACTCCTATGGACATCCTCATGCAGAGCCGATGAACAGGTTTCGTGGCATGGGCATTAAGTTGTTTAGAACTGATGAACAGGGTTCGTTGATTGCCCAATCCAATGGAACAGATATTACCTGGAACAGCGCACCTACAGAAAGCTGGCAGGCAGGAGAACCAAAAGGCTCATCCTCTCAGGGACAGAAAAAGCAAAATTCATCAGGTAGCAACAGCTCCTCACAGGGGTCTTCCAAGGTTACTTATGTGTGTAATACGAAATCTAAGAAATTCCATACGCCTGACTGTGATTCGGTAGAAACCATGAATCCTGAAAGCAGGAAGGATGTAAGCAGTAAACGAAAAGAGCTGATTAACCAGGGATATAGTCCATGTAAGAGCTGTAATCCATAAAAATTTTCCGCGTAATCTATATTTTCCTCAAGGACTATGCTAGAATAGACGGGATTATCTGGGGATATCTGAATCATTATGAATAAAGTAGGTTTCAGATATCCCCTGAGAGAAGAAGGGAAAAGGATGATGAAAATAAAGTTTACCAAGATGCAGGGGTGTGGAAACGACTATATTTATGTGAATTGCTCTGAGGAAAAGATTCCTCAGCATAAAAAAGAAGGGCTGGTTAGACGGTTAAGCGACCGGCATTTTGGAATTGGAGGGGATGGTGTGATTTTTATTCATTCCTCCCCTAAGCTTTCGGAGGAAGAAGCAGACTTTGAAATGGAAATGTACAATGCAGATGGCTCCCGGTCTGAAATGTGCGGAAATGGTATCCGTTGTGTGGCAAAGTATGTATATGACAAGGGATTGACAGATAAGGCTTCTTTGCAGATTGTAAGCTGTGGAAAGGTAAAACCACTGGAGCTGACTGTAGAAAAGGAAAAGGTGGTAGAGGTAAAGGTCAATATGGGCAGACCAGTGCTGCAGACCAGAGAAATTCCTGTGATTTCTGAACGGGATGAGGCGATTGCAGAAAAAATAGAAGTGGCTGGACAGACCTACCGGATGACCTGTGTTTCTATGGGTAATCCTCACGCCGTAGTATTTATGGAGGATGCAGAGGCGTTAAGGACTTTCAACATAGAAGAAGTGGGTTCTCACTTTGAGCATCATTCCCGCTTTCCTCAAAGAACCAATGTGGAGTTTGTCAAAGTACTGGATGCCAATACGATACAGATGCGTGTCTGGGAAAGGGGAACGGGAGAAACTCTGGCTTGTGGAACCGGAGCCTGTGCAGCAGTAGTAGCCGGTGTATTAAATGGTTTGACGCAGGAGGAAGTAACTGTTAAACTATTAGGTGGTGAATTAAAAATCTGCTGGGATAGGGAGACCAAGCTGGTTTATATGACAGGTCCCGCAGAAACGGTATTTGATGGGGAAATCGAAGTAGAAGATATTTAGAAAAACGAGAGGAGAATAACGATGTTTAAGGTAAATGATAATTATCTCAAGCTTCCGGGAAGCTATCTTTTTTCCACAATTGCTAAGAAGGTCAACGAATATACTCAGGCTAATCCGGAGAAAAAAATTATTCGTTTGGGTATTGGTGATGTAACTCAGCCACTGGCACCAGCGATTATTGAAAGTTTGCATGGGGCTGTGGATGAGATGGGAAAAGCAGAAAGCTTTCGGGGATATGCTCCCGACTTGGGCTATGAATTTTTAAGAAAGGCTATTGCAGACAACGACTATAAGGCCAGAGGCTGCGATATTGCAGCAGATGAAATTTTTGTTTCTGATGGAGCAAAGTGTGATTCGGGAAATATCCAGGAAATCTTTTCTACAGACAATAAGATTGCTGTATGTGATCCGGTATATCCTGTATATGTGGATACCAATGTAATGGCAGGCCGTACAGGTACCTATGACCCTAAGCAGGAGACCTGGAGTGACGTGATTTATATGCCCTGTCTGGCAGAGAATAATTTTGCACCGGAGCTACCTAAGGAGACCCCGGATTTAATCTATCTTTGCTTCCCTAATAATCCTACCGGTTCTACCATTACAAAGGCACAGCTGCAGGAATGGGTGGACTATGCAAATAAGGTGGGAGCAGTGATTATTTATGATGCTGCCTATGAAGCTTATATTTCTGAACCGGATGTTCCTCATACGATTTATGAATGTGAGGGAGCCAGAACCTGTGCGATTGAGCTGCGTTCCTTCTCAAAGAATGCAGGATTTACCGGTGTGCGTCTGGGAGCAACCGTTATTCCCAAGGATTTAAAATGTGGTGATGTGACTTTACATTCCTTGTGGGCAAGGAGACATGGTACAAAGTACAATGGAGCGCCTTATATTGTACAGCGTGCAGGAGAGGCTGTCTACTCTGAGGCAGGCAAGGCTCAGCTAAAGGAACAGGTGGCCTATTACATGAATAATGCAAAATATATTTTAAACGGCTTAAAGGATGCAGGTTATACCGTTTCCGGTGGGGTGAATGCTCCCTATATTTGGCTGAAAGCACCGGAGGGACTGACCAGCTGGGAGTTTTTCGACTATCTGTTAGAAAATGCCAACGTGGTGGGAACACCCGGTTCAGGCTTTGGTCCCAGCGGAGAGACCTACTTCCGCCTCACTGCTTTTGGAAGCTATGAAAATACAGTAGCAGCAGTAGACAGGATTAAAGCTCTGTAATCAGATAGGCAAGTCTCAAAATAATTTAGCCCGGAACACAAGTTTCTGTGTTCCGGGACTTTTGTTATAGGATAGGGGAAAGTGATGAAACATATTATCGATGACGAAATGATAGAGTATGTAGGGATATTAGCCAAGTTAGAGCTTTCTGATACAGAGAAGGAACAGGCAAAGCAGGATATAGAGCAAATGCTTGACTATATTGATAGACTGGGAGAACTGGATACGGAGGACGTAGAGCCTTTGTCTCATGTTCTGGAAATGAATAACGTGTTTCGGGAGGATGTAGTCGTCCCTGATGATATAAAGGAAAAAATGTTAGACAATGCACCGGCACAGAAGGACGGAATGTTTATGGTGCCAAAAACCTTAGAGCAGATATCTTAGAGGAGGCGGAGACGATGGAGTTGCTGGGATGGACAGCAGTAGAGCTGGGAGCCAGAATAAAGGCAGGGGAAATCAGGGTGACAGAGGCAGCAGAGGCTGTGCTGAACCGAATAGAAGAAAAGGAGGCATTGTATCACTGCTATCTTACGGTGGACAGAGAAAGGGTGATGGCACAGGCAGAGCAGCTGCAAGGCCGATTGGATAAGGGTGAACTGACTGGCTCTTTGGCAGGTGTTCCCATTGCCGTAAAGGATAATATCTGTACAGAGGGCATACGGACTACCTGTGGTTCACGAATGCTGGAAAACTTTGTTCCCATGTATTCGGCAGGAGCAGTCAGTTGTCTGGAAAAAGCAGGTATGCTACTGATAGGAAAAACCAATCTGGATGAGTTTGCTATGGGGTCTACCACAGAAACCTCTGCTTATGGGGTAACGAGGAATCCCTGGGATATAAGCAGAGTACCCGGAGGCTCCTCAGGAGGTTCTGCTGCTGCCGTAGCTGCGCAGGAATGCTTTGCCGCTCTGGGTTCAGATACCGGAGGTTCTGTCCGCCAGCCAGCCTCCTTCTGTGGAGTAGTGGGAATGAAGCCTACTTATGGAAGAGTATCCCGCTATGGGCTGGTAGCCTATGGCTCCTCTTTGGATCAGATTGGGCCTATCACCAGGGATGTAACGGATTGTGCTGCCTTATTGGAAACTATTGCCGTTCATGATTCCAAAGATTCTACTTCAGTGAAAAGAGAGGATGGGAGTTTTCTATCTGCCCTTAAGGAAGGAGTAGAGGGAATAAGAATTGGTATACCCGGAGACTATTTAGCAGAAGGTCTGGATGCAGAGGTAAAGGCAGCTATCCTGAAGGCAGCACAGGTTTTCAAGGAGCAGGGAGCCTTCCTCGAGGAGTTTGATTTGGGATTGACAGAATATGCCATTCCTGCCTATTATACGATAGCATCGGCAGAGGCCAGCTCTAATCTGGAGCGGTTTGATGGGATTAAATATGGCTATCGTACCAAAGAGTATAAGGGGCTTCATCAAATGTATAAAAAATCCCGTTCCGAAGGCTTTGGTACAGAGGTGAAGCAACGGATTATGCTGGGTTCTTTTGTATTGAGTGCAGGCTATTATGATGCCTATTACTTAAAGGCTTTAAAGGTAAAGGCTTTGATAAAGAAGACTTTTCATCAGGCTTTTCAAAAATATGATGTGATTCTGGGACCTACAGCACCTTCTACAGCACCTTTGCTGGGAGAAAGTCTGTCGAATCCCATGAAGATGTATCTGGGGGATATTTATACAGTGGCGGCAAACCTGGCAGGGCTTCCAGCAATCAGTCTGCCCTGTGGATTGGATACCAAAGGGCTTCCGATAGGGCTTCAACTGACCGGAGACAGCTTTCAGGAAAAAAAATTATTGCAGACAGCTTATATTTATGAAAAAGCAAGGGGAGTCTTTCCATTGCCCAAAGAGAGGAAATAGCAGATGGGAAAACAGTATGAAACGGTAATTGGTTTAGAGGTACATGTGGAACTGGCGACAAAAACCAAGATTTTTTGTGGATGTAGTACAGCATTTGGAGGAGAGCCTAACACCCATACCTGTCCGGTCTGTACAGGTATGCCGGGGGCTTTGCCTATGCTTAATCGACAAGTGTTGGAGTATGCAGCAGCAGTGGGACTGGCTTTAAATTGCCGGATTCCTCCTTTATGTAAATTTGACAGAAAAAATTATTTTTATCCTGATAACCCTCAAAACTACCAGATTTCCCAGCTTTATCTCCCTCTTTGCCGTGAGGGCAGCATAGAAATTGACACAGTACAGGGGAAAAAGACTGTTCGTATCCATGAAATCCATATGGAAGAAGATGCAGGCAAGCTGATTCATGAAACAGGGGTAGAACAGAGGGATGGTCAGACACAGGAGGACGATATACAAGAGTATTCTCTGGTAGACTATAATCGTGCAGGTATTCCTCTTATTGAGATTGTGACGGAACCGGATATGCGTAGTGCGGAGGAAGTCACTGCTTTCCTGGAAAAGCTAAGGAGGATAATTCAGTATCTGGGAGCTTCCGACTGTAAGCTGCAGGAAGGCTCAATGAGAGTAGATGTCAATTTATCGGTTAGAGAGAAAGGAACAGAAGCCTATGGAACGAGAACGGAAATGAAGAATCTTAATTCCTTCCGTGCGATTACCAGAGCCATTCAGGGAGAGCAAGAGCGGCAAATTCATCTTTTAGAAGAAGGAAAAGCGGTAATGCAGGAAACCAGAAGATGGGAGGATAGCAAAGGAGAATCCTATGGGGTAAGAAGTAAGGAGGATGCCAGAGATTACCGGTATTTTCCTGACCCGGATTTGATGCCTGTAGTGGTTAGCAGGGATTGGCTGGAGGAAATTCGCAGCAGGCAGCCGGAGCTGGCTGAGGAAAAGCTGGAGCGCTATAGAAAAGAGTATCAGCTTCCAGACTATGACATTGGGATTTTAATTTCCTCCCGCCATCTGGCTACCTTGTTTGAGGAGACGACAGCCCTTTGCGGACAGCCTAAAAAGGTCTCTAATTGGCTGATGGGAGATACCCTGCGTCTGCTGAATGAAAGGGGGATGGAACCGGAGAAGCTGGGGATTTCCCCAGAATATTTGGCAAGCTTGATTCGACTGGTAGATGAAAAGATAATCAATAATACAGTGGCTAAAGAGGTATTTCAGGTAATGTTTGACAAGGGAGTAGATCCGAAACAGTATGTGGAAGCCATGGGACTGCAGACGGTCAGTGATGAGGGAATACTGAAGCAGACCTTGGAGAAGGTGATAGGGGCAAATCCAAAGTCTGTGGAGGATTACCGAAAGGGGAAGGAAAAGGCCATAGGCTTTCTAGTAGGTCAGACCATGAAGGAAACTGGAGGAAAGGCGGAGCCAGGAGAAGTGAAACGTTTGTTGAAAGAATTATTGGATGCTTCTGTGTAAAATGTGGTATACTGTAGGAAATACAGGAAGGAGGGAGAAGCCATGAACACAAAAAAGGCAGGCTTTTTGTGTCTGATTTTGGTCATAACGATTCTGTTATTAGGAATATGTTTGGAGAATATCCGAACCAGGTTTGTAAGTAGGTGTGTTCCGGATCAAAAAACAGGGGTTTATATTCCCTCCAGTCATCTCATACTCTCTGATGGGAAAGCCTGTCCACAGGAGCTGCTTAGTGCAAGAGGGCAAAGGTGTAGAATGCAGGAGTCAGAACAGGAACAGGATACCGGTCAGGATTATCTGTCAATACACATATATTTGTTGTTGATACATAAATTTTTTGTTATCGTGGAAAGGGGACAGTGGGAAGAACTGCCTCAGCAAGAGATTGTCGTAACATATATTCATAATACAGATGGAAAAAAGTGGAAGAATCGTGGCGAAGATTTTCGTCTAACTGGATGAAAACATGAAGACTATCCGTTTTCGGATAAAGTAAAAAGCTGATAAGTAATCGGATTATCCGGACGAGGATGAGAGACAGCAAAAGAAATAGAGAAATGCATAAACATCTAAGAAGTACAAAAATAGGGAGACGAGATAATATGTTAGCACAAATATTTGCAGTTGTCATTTTTGTGGCAATGTTTATTTTTATTGTAACGGAAATTGTGGAACGCCATGTGGTCTCATTGATTTGTGCAGCTCTTACCATGATTCTGGTTTTTGGTGTAGGAATGGGCAGTATGGAGGCCGTGATTGAAACAATCAATATCCAAAGTATATTCAGGACAGAGTTCTGGTATATGACAGGAGAAGGGGGGGCAGGCAGTGGCATCAACTGGGAAACGATAGCTTTTATTTTCGGCATGATGGTGATGGTAGAAGGAATGGCCAGGGTAGGATTTTTCAGATGGCTCTGTATGCTGATTGCCAAACTGGTAAAATATAAGGTGATTTCCATCTTTATCACGTTCATGGTACTGTCTACCATTCTTGCCATGTTTATTGACAGTATTACGGTGATTCTGTTTTTGGTAGCAGTAACCATAGAACTGGCTCAGCTGTTAAAGTTCAATCCCATTCCCATGATACTGGCAGAAATATTCTGTGCCAATCTGGGTGGTTCCGCTACGATGTGTGGAGACCCTCCCAATATTATTATCGGTACATCCCTGGGATATTCCTTTGGTGAGTTTCTGGGAAATACAGGAGTGATTGCCGGAGTGGCATTTCTGGCAGTGGTACCTTATTTTTACTTTGCCTTCCGTAAGGAATTGCTGGTCAACGGTTCGGAAGCAGTAGATTATCGCAGTATGCCCAGTCCTGCTTCCGCCATACAGGATAAAAAAGGGTTTATCATCAGCAGTGTAATTTTTATCTGTACCGTTATTTTGCTGGTCACTCACGCCCAGACAGGACTTACTGTATCATCCATAGGAGTGTTGGTAGCAATAGGAACTTTGGTGACAGCAGGAAAAAGTGCCTTTGTTTTGTTGAAAAAGGTAGATTATAAGACGCTTCTGTTTTTTGTCGGATTGTTTGTGGTTATAGGCGGATTGGAGCAGACGGGTATTTTGGAAATGATGGCAGGATTTATTGGTCATATCAGTGGCGGAAATATTATGGTAATGATAGCCATTATTATTTGGCTGTCAGCGATAGCTAGTGGCTTTGTAGATAATATTCCCTTTGCGACAACAATGATCCCCATTATTAAAAGCCTATCTGTGGCTTATGGAGTGGATTTATCTGTTCTGGCCTGGACTCTGGCGATGGGAACAGATATAGGAGGGAGCGCCACGCCTATCGGAGCCTCTGCAAATGTAGTGGGGGTTGCAACGGCTTCCCGTGAGGGATATATTATCAGATGGGGACTATATTGCAGAAAGATGGTTCCAGCAACTTTGATGGTGGTGCTGATTTCTATGTTAGTAATTTATGTGAGATATTTATAGGAGAGGAGCAGGTGTATTAATGACATCACAATTAATTATTTCTGTGGGAAGAGAATTTGGCAGCGGTGGTCATGAGATTGCAAAGGATCTGGCAGAGCATTATCAGATTGAGCTGTTAGACAGTAATCTGTTGACAGAAGTGGCAAAGCATAAGGAGTTGGAGCTACACCATCTGGAAGGATTAGAAGAAAAAAGGAAGATTAAGCTATTTTCCAGAACCGTTAGGGGATTTAGCAGTTCACCGGAGGAAAATTTGGCTCTGTTACAGTTTGACTATCTGCAAAAAAAAGCTGCTGAAGGGAACTCTTTTGTGGTGGTGGGGAGATGCAGCGAAAATATTCTGCGAAAGTTTAAGTGCCTGATTTCCATTTTTGTACTGGCTGACAGAAAGTGCAAGATGGAACGAGTAATGAAACTGTATGAAATGTCGGAAAGCATGGCAGAAAAGTATATCCGTGAAAGGGATATGGAACGTAAACGTTACCATAATAGCTTCTGTGAGGGTAAATGGGGAGATTCCAGAAACTATGATCTTTCTGTCAACAGCAGCAAGCTGGGGCTGGATGAAACGACAGAAATGCTGATTGAATATATTGACAGAAGGAGAAAAAAGTGAGTGGAATAACTACAAAAGTTGTATTTTTTTCCATCCAATCTCTTATCCCTATTGCCTGTTTTGACACATTATGCTAGAATATCCACCAGTGGAATACAAATGTACGCAACACAGAAACATTTACTGCCGGAAATGGTAATGGGAAGGGTGTTTGAATGGATACAGTGAATGGGTATTATATGGTAAGGAAAAAGGCAGTACCAGAGGTTCTTTTAAAGGTAGTAGAAGCAAAACGGCTTTTGGAAACAGGCAGGGTAGTCAGCATCCATGATGCTGTGGAGCAGGTAGGGATTAGCCGCAGTTCCTTTTATAAATATAAGGATGATATTTTCCAGTTCCATGATACTTCTCAAGGAACTACCCTTACCTTGACCTTTCAGATGAATGACGAGTTGGGGTTGTTGTCGGATGTGTTGAAGACGATTGCCAGATTTAAGGCAAATATCCTTACGATTCATCAAAGTATTCCCATTAATGGGATTGCTTCTTTAAGTCTGAGTGTTCAGGTACTTCCTGCTGCCGGGGATTTATCAGGGTTGTTGGATGCCTTGGAGCGGCATCAGGGCGTACATGCAGTAAAAATGCTGGCGAAGGAGTCGGCTGTTCCTTAGCCTTAACGAGTACATCAAATAATGAATCACTGATTCATTGGCTAAGGTGTGATTTTCTGTGTATATAGCAAAAAATACAAGTACTGACCATAGAAAAACGTAGTGGTAACGATATGTGGAAGGATGCTCATTAACAGGGATAATGACTGCGAAAGGAGACAAGAATAGAATGATTAATATAGCAGTATTAGGATACGGTACAGTAGGAAGTGGAGTAG
>JAFXJR010000026.1 GCA_017532145.1 Lachnospiraceae bacterium
GCTAACAGCTACTTTTTCTATGTAGCGAAAATCTTTTTTTCCCCGATCCACACAATACTGTACCAGATAGTCAATAAGATCCACAGAAAAGCTCAGCTTGTCAGAGATAAAAAAGATACTCTGTATTTCGGTAGAGGTAAGGGGCTTTCCTACATACTGCTCCACAATAAATACAAGCTGGGAGGTTTCTTTGCTGGTCTGGAAGGCTTTCAGCTGATCCCGGCTATAGGAAGGCTTCCTATATGGGTCTGCTGCAGGAGAAGAAGGCTTCTCATACAGATTCCTGACAGGAGAAGAAGGCTTCTCATACAGATTTCCAACAGGAGAAGAAGGCTTCTCATACAGATTTCCGGCAGGAGAAGAAGGCTTCTCATATAGATTTCCGGCAGGAGAAGAAGGCTTCTCATACAGATTTCCAGCAGGAGAAAAAGGCTTCTCATACAGATTTCCGGCAGGAGAAGAAGGCTTCTCATACAAATTTCCGGCAGGAGAAGAAGACTTCTCATACAGATTTCCAGCAGGAGAAGAAGGCTTCTCATATAGATTTCCAGCAGGAGAAGAAGGCTTCTCATGCAAGTCTCTGGTTGGAACCGTGGCTTCATTTCTGGAGGAGGCGCTTTCCGTTAAAAAAGGGCGTGCTACCAGAGAGACTACCGGTGCCAGAGGCTTATTGGTGTTGGCTGGTCGGTCAAAATCCAACAGATGAATCCCGGTCAGATTTTTTGCTTCATCATATTCCAAAGCCAGCAGACGTTTTTTTTCCCAGTATTTCAATGCCCGCAGTACATCCTTTTCCGTGTGATTAAACTTATCCGCAATGTCAGATACACTGGTGGACAGGTTTGCGTTGGTCATACGGATGAGATACAGATATATTTTCAGCTGTGCATCATTTGCATCCTTCATATACTCATCAATGAAGATATTGGATACGGCTGTCGCATCCACATAGTTATCCTTGTAAATTGTTAAACGCCCCATGCTATCCACCCATTTCCCGTCAATAAAAATGATTCCTCATTGTGTCTTTGTATCAGTAAAGCAAATGAATTATAGCATAAGCCGGTTTAAAAGGAAATAGTCAAATCGCCAGAAAATACCGTAAATACAGGGCTTGGAGTAAATTGTGGATATTGTGGATATTGTGGATATTGTGGAAAACTATTGAGAAACGAGCTTTTCTCCAAGCTTTACCACATCTCCGGCTCCCATAGTTATCAACAGGTCATTTTGACTGCAATTTTCCAATAAAAAATTTTCAATGTCCTGAAAGTCGGAAAAATAATGGCAATCCTTACCTAACTGTTGGATAGCAGCTTGTAAATCCCGGGAACTGATTCCCAGTGTGTCGGTTTCTCGTGCTGCATAG
The DNA here is from genome assembly GCA_017532145.1 of Lachnospiraceae bacterium. Classification (GTDB taxonomy): domain Bacteria; phylum Bacillota; class Clostridia; order Lachnospirales; family Lachnospiraceae; genus Kineothrix. The sequence goes on from JAFXJR010000026.1 coordinate 1,370, forward strand.
ATGTCGGTAAGGACAATCTCGTCTGCCAGAGTCAAAGCCTGAGCAAATTCGGGAAGGAAGGCTTTAGTTCTGGTATAGGTATGGGGCTGGAAGACACACCAGATCCGATGGTGGGGATAGTTGGCAGCAGCAGTCAGAGTGGCAGTAATTTCGGTAGGATGATGGGCATAATCATCAATAATGGTAAAGCCCTGACAGATACCTTTATATTCAAAACGCCGCTCTGTACCCTGAAAGGTCAGCAAAGCTTTTTTTACGGTTTCATGGGGAATACCCAAAAGGTCGGAAAGGGCAATGGCCGCCAGAGCATTGGATACATTGTGGATTCCGGGAACCCTTAGGGTAAAGGCTTCCCTGCTACCATCCGGCAGCTGCAGCTGGAAAGTGGGATAACCCATCTGGTCATAAGTCACATCAAAGAAGTGGTAGTCCAGCTGAGGAGATGAGCCATAGGTAACGATACGGCAGCTAAGCCCTGCTGTGATTTCCTCAATATGTTCAATATCTCCATTGATAATCAGGCAGCCATCTCCGGGTAAAAGGGCAGCAAATTTGTGGAAGGAATCCCGAATTTCCCGGATATCGTGAAAGAAGTCCATATGGTCTTCCTCTATATTCAGTATAATACCAATTCGGGGAAAGAAGCTTAAGAAACTGTTGGTATACTCGCAGGCTTCAGTAAGAAATATCTCTGACTGGCCTATACGGATATTGCCTCCTATGGGACGAAAGATTCCTCCGATAGAGAGTGTAGGGTCGGTATCGTTTTCCAGCAGAATCTGGGAAATCATAGAGGTAGTCGTAGTTTTGCCATGGGTACCGCTAACGGCAATAGGAGTCTGATAGTTACGCATCATCTGTCCCAACAGCTGAGCTCTGGTCAGACTGGGCAGCTGTCTCGTCTGTATGGCAGCAAACTCTGGATTGTCTTCGTGTATGGCACTGGTATAAACCACTAAATCAAGGTCTGCCGGCAGGTTATCAGCTCTTTGTCCATAGTAGATAACCGCTCCTTTTTTTTCCAGAGTTTCTGTAAGGGCGGAGGGACGGAGGTCAGAGCCGGAGATACGAAAGCCTTTATCCAGAAGGATTTCTGCCAGACCGCTCATGCTGATACCACCGATACCGATAAAATATACATGGATGGGATGGGAAAAATTTATATTGTACATGGATACGCACCTTCTTTGTTTTTATTTCTGTCTATTATATGATGCCAGAACTAAAAGGTCAGCTATTTTCCTGCTTGCATGAAAAATGATGACCTTTTGACCCTGGCATCATCATATGTATATCATAAGGAATATAAACATAATTATACATTCATGGAAAAAAAAAACAATAGCCAATTACCAATGCTGGATAATTGTAAATTTTTGACAGAAATACTATAACATAAAAAAAGTATTTTGTAAAAAATATTCACTTTTTCATCAGGATATGATATAATCAGACAAAAAATATAAATGGATTAGCAGAACGGTTTTTCATTAAATTTACAATAAAGAGGTGATAGCATGATAAAAAAAGGAATGATAGCCATGTTGTTAGCCGGGGGTCAGGGCAGCCGGCTGGGAGTTTTAACTTCAAAGGTGGCCAAGCCAGCAGTGTCATTTGGTGGAAAATACAGGATTATTGACTTTCCTCTAAGTAATTGTATCAATTCAGGTGTGGATACGGTGGGCGTACTGACACAGTATCAGCCCCTGCGGTTAAACACACATATTGGAATTGGTATTCCCTGGGATTTGGATAGGAATATCGGTGGTGTAACGGTATTGCCCCCTTATGAAAAGAGTACGAATAGTGAGTGGTATACAGGAACGGCTAATGCAATATATCAGAATATTGATTATATAGACAGCTTTAATCCTGACCATGTGCTGATACTCTCAGGAGACCATATTTATAAGATGGACTATGAGGTAATGCTTAACTTCCATAAAGAGAATAATGCGGAGGTAACGATTGCCGTTATGCCGGTTCCTATGGAGGAAGCAAAAAGATTTGGTATTATGATTACGGATGAAAATAAAAAGATTACCGACTTTGAAGAAAAACCGGAGCGGCCAAGAAGCAACCTGGCTTCTATGGGTATCTATATTTTCAACTGGAAAACTTTAAAGGATGCGTTGGTGGTAAATGCTGCACAGCCAGCCTTGGACTTTGGAAAACATATTATTCCCTATTGTCATAGTCAGGGAGTTCCTCTATATGCTTTTGAGTTTACGGGCTATTGGAAGGACGTAGGTACGCTGAGTTCTTATTGGGAAGCCAATATGGAGCTGATTAATATTGTACCGGAGTTTAATCTTTATGAAGAGTACTGGAAAATCTATACACGCAGTACGATTTTGCCCCCTCAGTATGTGGCAGAGGGAAGTGTGATTGAAAAAAGTATTATCGGTGCCGGATCGGATATTTATGGAGAGGTATACAATTCTGTACTGGGCTGTGGGGTAACGATTGAAAAGGGAGCAGTGGTCAGGGATTCCATTATTATGAATGAAACCTATATTGGCAAAAACTGCGAACTGAACAAGGCTATTGTAGCAGAGAATGTAACGATTCAGGATAATGTGAAGCTGGGTGTGGGAGACGAGGTTGCCAATGAAACGGATCCGCATATTTACAACAATGGTATGGTTACTGTAGGAGAAAAGAGTATTATTCCTGAGGGAATAACAGTAGGAAAGAATACCGTAATCTTTGGTGTCACCACACATAAGGACTATCCCGACTATTGTTTGGCAAGCGGAAAAACATTGATTAAGGCAGGTGATGAATAGTGAGAGCAGTAGGGATTATTTTAGCAGGCGGTAACAATCATAGAATGAAAGAACTGTCCAAAAACCGTGCCGTGTGTGCCATGCCTGTGGCCGGAAGCTATCGTGGCATCGACTTTGCTCTGAGCAATATGTCCAATTCCCATATTCAAAAGGTTGCGGTATTTACTCAGTATAATGCCAGCAGTCTCAATGAGCATTTGAGTTCTTCCAAATGGTGGGATTTTGGACGTAAGCAGGGGGGATTATTTGTATTTACCCCGACCATAACCTCGGAAGGAAACTTCTGGTATAGGGGAACGGCAGATGCCATAGCACAGAATATCTCTTTCTTAAAGAACAGTCATGAACCCTATGTGGTAATTGCCTCCGGAGACTGTGTCTATAAGATGGATTATAATAAGGTTTTAGAGTATCATATTGAGAAGAATGCAGATATTACCGTAGTGTGCAAGGACATGCCCGCAGGTATGGATGTAGGCAGATATGGTCTGATTAAGATGAATGAAGAAAGGCGTATTGAGGAGTTTGAAGAAAAGCCGATTATCGCCAAATCCAATACCGTATCCTGCGGTATCTATGTGGTCAGAAGACGACAGCTGATAGAAATGATTGAGCGGTGTATGGAAGAGGAACGCTACGACTTTGTAAAGGATATTCTGATTCGCTATAAAAATACCAAGCGTATTTATGGCTATAAGATGAAGGAATATTGGAGAAACATTGCTACCGTACAGGATTATTTTGAGACAAATATGGATTTCTTAAAACCGGAGATTAGAGACTACTTCTTCCGGCAGTATCCTGATATTTATTCTCGTGCAGGAGATTTACCCCCTGCTAAATATAATGTAGGGGCACAGGTAAAAAACAGTCTGGTTTCCAGTGGTTCCATTATCAATGGTATTGTGGAAGATTCTATTCTGTTTAGAAAGACTTATATTGGTAACAACTGTTATATTAAAAACTCTATTATATTGAATGATGTGTATATTGGCGACAATACTCATATTGAAAACTGTATTGTAGAGAGCAGAGATACCATTAGAGCCAACTCTTATTACAAGGGAGAAGGTGAGATTAAGATTATTATTGAAGAAAGTGACAGGTATGTAATGTAGGAGTTATATGAGTAGGAAGCAATGTAATTGCTGGGGGGCGGTTACAGAGCAGGTTTATAGGCAGCAGGATGGTCAGTCTACGGTCTATGGGGGACGCAGAAGATGAAAATAACCGACGTCAGAGTACGTAAAATTTCCCAGGAGGGAAAGATGAAGGCAATTGTTTCGATTATCCTGGACGAGGAGTTTGTCGTTCATGATATTAAGGTAATCGAAGGAGATAAGGGACTCTTTATCGCAATGCCAAGTAAAAAGATAGCAGATGGGGAATACCGGGATATTGCCCATCCCATTAATTCAGACACCCGAGAAAGGTTTCAGACGGTGATACTGGAAAGCTATGAGAAGGCTTTGGAAAAGCCGGATTTATTCTGCAAGGCAGAAGAAGATTAGTGCTACAGAGCAGATAAAAATGAGAATAGGCAATTGGATAAAAAGGTCGGGACTTTATTGTATCCCGACCTTTTAGTGTAAGTTGCCCGTAACGGTTCAGCAGACCGGTATACTTGCTGGGCTAAACGTAGGAAAACACAGAGATAACAATGTGACAGTGAGGTTATCAGCAAGCTGTGAAATTCAACGGTGTTGAATTTGCAGAGGGTAAATATCCGTTTTGATTTTCTGAAAGGAGGAAATATAGATGTATATTGTAGCAGGTTTGGGTAATCCAGGGAGAGAATATGTCAATACCCGGCATAATGTTGGTTTTGATGTGATAGATACGTTGATTGATAAATATAATATAGGTGGACCGGAGTTAAAGCATAAGGCCATGATGGGCAAGGGACAGATTGCCGGACAGAAGGTGGTACTGGTCAAGCCCCTTACCTATATGAATTCAAGTGGGGAGAGTATTCGGGCGATTGCCGATTATTATAAGATAGATGTGGAGAGTGAACTTATTGTAATTTCGGACGAAATTAGTCTGCCACCGGGAGAGGTGAGGGTAAGGAAAAAAGGAAGTGCTGGTGGGCATAATGGATTAAAGAATATTATTAAACTGTTAGGAACAGAAAATTTTCAGCGTATTCGTATAGGAGTGGGTGAAAAGCCAAAAGGATATGAACTGGTAAACTGGGTATTGGGACACTTTGATGCAGAGGACAGACAGGCGGTGGATAGGGCAGTGGAAAAAGCAGTAAAGGCTGTGGAACTTATGGTCTGTGGGGAAGTAGATGCAGCGATGAATGAACTGAACCGGAAAGCCCCCAAGGAATAGGCGATGTCTGAAAGGGAGAAGAAGTATGACTGCATTTACTGCCCCCCTGCGGGAACTGGGGGAATTTGAAGAAATAAAAAGGCTTTTGGCAAAGCCGGGAGCAGCCGTAGGGCTGACGGGATGTGTAGATTCCCAAAAGCTGCATATGATTTATGGATTGAGTGATAATATCAAATATCGAATCATTATTACCTTTAGTGACCTGAGAGCAAAGGAAATCTATGAGGATTATAAGTTTTATGATAAAAATATTACCATGTATCCGGCTAAGGATTTGATTTTTTATCAGGCAGATATTCATGGAAATCAGCTGATGAAGGAGAGGATGAAGGCGCTGCGGAGAGTAATCGAGGGAAGACCGCTTACCGTAGTGACTACCTTTGACAGTCTGATGACACCTCAGATACCGTTGAGTATATTGGAAAAAAACGTAATTTCCATAGGAAATGGGTCAAAAGTAGAAGACGGAGAGCTGGCCAGACGACTGGTGGAAATGGGGTATGAAAAAAACTATCAGGTAGAGAGTCCGGGACAGTTTAGCATCCGGGGAGGTATTGTAGACATCTTTGATTTAACAGAGGAAAATCCTTACCGAATTGAACTGTGGGGAACAGAGGTAGAATCTATCCGTAGCTTCGATGTACTCAGCCAACGTTCCATAGAAAATCTGGAATCTATCCGTGTCTATCCGGCTACAGAGCTGGTGCTGACAAAGAGGGAGCTTGAGCGAGGGATGGAAAAAATTCGAGCCGAAGCAGAGGATTGCCGCAGCAAGCTGAGAAAGGAGTTTTATACGGAAGAAGCCCATCGAATTACCATCCAGTTAAAGCAGCTGGAGGAACAGGTACAGGTCTTTGGTGCAGCAGGAAATCTGGAAAGCTATATTCGCTATTTTTATCAGGATACGGTTTCCTTTTTGGAGCTGTTTGACAAGGAAAAAAGCTGTATGTTTCTGGATGAGCCGGCTCGTATCAGAGAGCATGCAGATGCAGTGGAGCTGGAGTTTCGGGAAAGCATGATGCACCGTTTGGAAAAGGGGTACATTCTGCCGGGGCAGGCAGATCTTCTGTTTGGAGTGGAGGAGATTGCTGCCAGGATGACAGAGGAAAGAGTGGTAGCTCTTTCGGCGATTGACACAAAAAACAGACTGGTCAAAGTGGAGAAAAGATTTGATATTGGTGCAAAAAGTATAGTTTCTTATAACAGCAGCTTTGAGGCATTAGTAAAGGATTTAAAGCGATACAAAAAAAATGGGTACAGAGTACTGCTTTTGTCCGGTTCCAGAACCAGAGCAAAGCGTCTGGCGGAGGATCTGAGGCAAGAGGAGATTACCGCCTTTTATAGTGAAGACCCTTTTCGGCAGATTCAGCCCAAGGAGGTAATGACCTACTATGGCAGGGTGATGAAGGGATTTGAATATCCGTTGATAAAGTTTGTGGTAATTTCGGAGACGGATATCTTCGGCATGGAGAAGAAAAAGAAGAAAAAGAAAAGATATGAGGGGCAGAAGATACAGGAGTTTGCTGATTTAAAGGTGGGCGACTATGTGGTACACGAAAATCATGGATTGGGAATCTACAGGGGCATCGAAAAGGTAGAGGTAGAGAAGGTTGTTAAGGACTATATCAAGATAGAATACAGAGACGGTGGCAATCTCTATGTTCTTGCTACTGGTCTGGATGTAATCCAAAAGTATTCGTCAGCAGAAGGAGGTAAGCCTAAGCTGAATAAGCTGGGTACTCAGGAGTGGAATCGAACCAAGACCAGGGTCAAGGGAGCCGTGCAGGAAATAGCCAGGGATTTGGTAGAGCTGTATGCGATTCGCCAGCAGAAGGAGGGCTATGTCTATGGCAAGGATACGGTCTGGCAGCAGGAGTTTGAGGAAATGTTTCCTTATGAAGAAACAGAGGACCAGCTGGAAGCCATTGCAGCAGCCAAGGAGGATATGGAAAGCACAAAGATTATGGATCGCTTAGTCTGTGGAGATGTAGGCTATGGTAAGACAGAAATTGCCATTCGTGCTGCCTTTAAGGCAGTGCAGGAAAGCAAGCAGGTGGTGTATCTGGTTCCCACTACCATCTTGGCACAACAGCATTATAATACCTTTATCCAGAGAATGAAGGACTTTCCGGTGAGAATCGACCTGCTTTCCCGATTCCGTTCCCGGACAGAGCAGAAGAAGACGGTGGAGGATTTGAAAAAGGGACTGGTGGATATTGTGATAGGAACCCACCGGGTACTTTCGGGAGACGTGGTTTATAAGGATTTGGGGCTGTTGATTATTGATGAGGAGCAGCGCTTTGGAGTAACTCATAAGGAGAAGATTAAGAAGCTGAAGGAAAATGTAGATGTGCTTACCCTCACAGCGACTCCTATTCCCAGAACTCTTCATATGAGTCTGATAGGAATCCGGGATATGAGTGTGCTGGAGGAAGCTCCTCAGGATAGGCTTCCTATCCAGACCTATGTAATGGAGTATAATGAGGAGATGGTCAGGGAGGCCATTGTACGGGAGCTGTCCAGAGGCGGTCAGGTCTATTATGTCTATAATCGAGTCAACAATATTGCGGATATAGCAGGAAAAATTGCTGAACTGGTACCAGAGGCCAATGTGGAGTTTGCTCATGGACAGATGAAGGAAACAGAGCTGGAAAAGATAATGTATCGGTTTATTGATGGGGAAATCGATGTATTGGTATCCACCACCATTATTGAAACCGGGTTGGATATTTCCAACGTAAATACGATGATTATTCATGATGCGGACAATCTGGGACTGTCTCAGCTCTATCAGCTTCGGGGACGTGTGGGACGCTCCAATCGGACTGCCTATGCTTTTTTAATGTATCAGAGGGATAAGCTGTTGACTGAGGTGGCAGAAAAGCGGTTGGGAGCCATTAAGGAATTTACGGATTTGGGCAGTGGATTTAAGATTGCCATGCGGGATTTGGAGATTCGGGGAGCCGGCAGTCTGTTAGGGGCAAGGCAGCATGGGCATATGCATGCAGTAGGCTATGATATGTACTGTAAGCTGCTTAATGAGGCAGTAAAGAATCTGAAAGGAATCCAAACCCAGGAGGATTTTAACACTACCGTGGATTTGGATGTGGATGCCTTTATTCCTCCTTCTTATATTGTGAATGAATTGCAGAAGCTGGATATCTATAAGCGGATTGCCGGTATTGAAAATACCGGTGAAAGTGAGGAGATGAAGGAGGAACTGTTGGACCGCTTTGGAGAGATTCCCAAATCGGTGGAAAATCTGCTGCGAATTGCTCTGATTCGTGTACAGGCACATCGGCTGTATCTGTCAGAGGTTCGGGGAAAAAATGGGGAGATTCGGTTTATCCTGCAGATGGATGCCCGGATTTTGGCAGAAAAGATTCCAGAGGTATTAACATGCTATCCCCGACTGTCTTTTCAGGCTAAGGGAACTCCTTTTTTCAAGATTTTATATAAAAAATGTGGTGTGGTGGAAAAGGATGCAGAGAATCTTCTAAAGATGACGGAAGAGTTGCTGGATGGTATGGAGGCTATGCTGATATAATGATTTTAGTCTACCATCGTTACCACTACATTTTCGTATGGTCAACACAGCCAGCGTGCAGACCTGCTGAATAGTTGGTTTTATATAAAACATTAAGAAGACAACGATATAAAACTATGCTATACTACAGTTAAAATCGAAGGCAAGGGCTGCGGTGAATCCGTCAGTCACCATATGGTACAGGGAAGGGCGCGGTTAGAACGATGAGTGATATGGATTTGGGAGAGCTGAGCCGTAAAATCAGTAAAGAGGTGGCAAAGTTTATTCATTCTGAAGAAGTACAGGGGCTGCAGACTGATATTCGAGCCACAGTGGAAAAGACGATGGATGGTGTACGTCAGACGGCTAAGGAGGCTTCTGATTATGTGAATCAGAATATTGTAGAGCGTTGGGAAGAAGGAACGAAAAAGGTAGGACAGGCTGCAGAGGAGACCATGTCTCGGACGGAAGCTTGGCTGAATCAGAAAAGGAAGCAGGAACAGGAGAAAAAGGAACAGGAACAAAAGGAGCAAGCACAAAAGGCACAGGGAAGAAAACAGAAAGTCACACGGGGGGAAAGGCCGGAACAAGAAGTAGAAAAGCAGTTACCGATTGCCAAGCATCCTTCAGGCAGTATAAGCAGTATGCTTATGCTGGTTTTTGGAACGATGGGAGCTGGGCTGGGAGGGGTAATGACACTGGGAACGTCTATTGCACTGCTGCTTCCGGACGTAGTCTTTATGGGAATGGGAGGTGTTTCCCTCCTGCTGTCGGCTACCTTTTTGGGGTTGAATACCTCTATGGCAGTGGCAGGAGGAATGATAAGAGGCCGATTGGGGCGTTTTAAGCAGTATGTAAAGACCATTGGTCAAAAGGAGGTTTATACGATAGAGGATTTGTCCGAGGCAGTAGGTGAGAAGGAAAAGCAGGTAATCAGGGATTTGAAAAGAATGTCGAAGAAGGGCTGGTTTAAAGAAGGTCATCTGGACAGACAGGAAACCTGCTTTATTCTTACGAATGAGGCCTATCAGCTCTATGAAAATATGATGGCAGAGCATGCACGTCGCAAGGAAGAGAAAGAACAGTTAGAACAGGATCCACAAAAAAAGCAGCTGGTTTTGGCTATAGCAGAAGGAAACGAATATATTCGTCGCATTAGAAGGATTCATGAGGATATTTCAGTAAAAGAGGTTTCAGAAAAGCTGGAGCGTTTGGAGGAAGTCTGTAAAAGGATTTTTGAACATGTGGAGCAGAATCCGGAGAAGCTGGGAGACATCAGAAGATTTATGAGCTACTATCTGCCTACCACACTAAAGCTGGTGGAGGCTTACCATGGATTTTATCACCAGCCTGTTCAGGGAAAAAATATTGCTGCTGCCCGGAGAGAGATTGAGAATACGCTGGACGATATTAATATTGCCTTTGAAAAGATGTTTGATAAGCTTTTTCAGGAGGATGCACTGGATATTTCGGCAGATATTTCTGTACTTTCCACCCTGCTGGCACAGGAGGGACTGCTGGAGGACGGCTTAACCATGAAAAAAACGGATGGTGGAGGAAATTAAACCGAGTAACACAGATAAAGCAGAAAGTGGAGCAATACCAAAGTGTACAGACCTACTGAATAGTTATAAAGCAACAAAGAATAACAAGAGACTAAAGGAGGAAACTGATTTTATGGAAGAAAAGAAAGAACAATTAACAATAGATACCCCCGTATTGACCCTTACTCCTTTTGAGGATGCACCTCAGGCACCCCAGCCTGTTGCTGAGGAAACGCCTCAGGCAAAGGCAGAAAAGGCAGTCTTTGATGAAAGTACACTGTCTGATGAAGAAAGAAAGATGGTAACTGATTTTGCTGCACAGATTGACTTGAATAATACGGCAGCTATTTTGCAGTATGGTGCAGGAGCCCAGAAAAAAATTGCCGATTTTTCCGAGACGGCTCTTTCCAATGTACGAACCAAGGATTTGGGAGAGGTAGGAGAATTACTCTCAAATGTAGTCTATGAACTAAAGAAGTTTGATGAAGAGGAGGAAAAAGGCTTTTTGGGCATCTTTAAAAAGAGTGGCAACAAGATTGCTTCGATGAAAAGCAAGTATGATAAGGCAGAGGTAAACGTGAATAAAATCTGTCAGGTATTGGAGGAACATCAGATTCAGTTGCTAAAGGATACTGCTATGCTGGATAAGATGTATGAGATGAACAAGGCCTATTTTAAGGAACTGTCCATGTATATTCTGGCAGGGAAAAAGCGGCTGGAAAAGGCCAGAGCGGAGGAAATTCCTGCTTTGATGGAAAAGGCTAAGACCAGTGGTCTGCAGGAGGATGCCCAGCAGTTAAACGATTATGTGGCTCTGTGTGACCGGTTTGAGAAAAAGCTTCACGATTTGGATTTAACCAGAATGGTATCCATACAGATGGCTCCCCAGATTCGTCTGATTCAAAATAATGATACAGTAATGTCGGAGAAAATCCAGTCCACCATAGTCAATACCATACCACTGTGGAAAAGCCAGATGGTGTTGGCATTAGGAATTAATCATTCTGCACAGGCAGCCCAGGCACAGAGGGAGGTTACAGATATGACCAATGAGCTGTTGAAAAAGAACGCTGCAGTGTTGAAGTTGGCTACCATAGAGACTGCCAAGGAAGCAGAGCGCAGCGTGATTGATATAGAAACGTTGAAGCAGACCAATGAATCCCTGATTTCTACTTTGGATGAAGTGATGAAGATTCAGGATGAGGGACGCCAAAAGAGGATGGAAGCAGAGGTAGAGCTGCGTCGTATTGAAGGAGAACTGAAAAACCGGCTTTTGCAGATGAGAGGATAAGACGGACTGTCCTCATATCGGTAAACGCCTGCAACCACGCATAGATAGAGGAAAAATGGATTCACAGAAGCTGGAATGGATGGAAGTAGAAAGAAGAAATAGAATAAGCAGAGGCACCAGAGGCTATAGAGCAGATGAAGAGAGGGAAAGCATTGAATTTCAGGAGATAGATTCTGAAGAGCTTCAAAGACTTCGTAGAAATCGCCAAAGACGCTTAAGACAGAAGCGGCAAAAGAGGATTCAAAGGATTCGGAGGATGATAGCCCTCTTTCTGTTACTGGCAGCCATAGGACTGATTTGTGGTATTGTCATTGGTGTGAAGCTGTTAGTGGAAAGAAAAGCCAGTACAGAGCAGGCTATGGCAGTGGATAAGATACAGAAGACAGCAGTCTCTCCGGCAGAGGAAAACAAATGGGAGGACTTTTATGCAGCCAGTCTGTCGGTACCTGCCATGGATGTACAGCTATTGACGATCAATGAGTTTTCCCGGCCTGGCGAGCTGCTTCCTAAAGTGAAGAATATCTTTATTCACTATACTGCCAATCCGGGTACTGATGCAGAGCAAAACAGAAACTACTTCCAGTCTCTGGCAGATACCCGGGAAAGGTCTGCCAGTACCCATTTTATTATTGGGTATGAGGGAGAAATTGTGCAGTGTATTCCTACCAGAGAGATAGCCTATGCAGTAATGAAGCGGAATTATGATTCTATTTCTATTGAGTGCTGCTATGTGGATGAAAGTGGAAAATTTACGGATGCCACCTATGATTCCCTTATTCAGCTGACTGCCTGGCTGCTCCATAAGTATGAGCTGACCCCGGAGGATGTATTACGCCATTATGATGTAGGAGGCAAGAACTGTCCAAAATACTATGTGGAAAACGAAGAAGAATGGGAAAAATTTTTGTTAAACCTGGGCGGCTATATGGAGGATATTGCCCAGGCTCACAGAAATAGTGTGGAAGGAGAATAAAGTAATGAACGTACTATTTGTAGAATATCCCAAATGCACCACCTGCCAGAAGGCAAAAAAGTGGCTGGATACCAATGGGATAGAGTATACCGACAGGAATATTAAAGAAAATAACCCCTCTATTCAGGAATTAAAGGAGTGGCATGAAAAGAGCGGACTGGACATCAAGCGATTTTTTAATACCAGCGGTATTCTGTATAAGGAGATGCAGTTAAAGGACAAGCTGCCGGAGATGACTCTGGAAGAAAAATACAGTCTCTTAGCGAGCAGCGGAATGTTGGTTAAGCGTCCAATAGCGATAACTGATGACAGTGTGCTGGTAGGATTTAAAGAAAAGGAATGGGAGGAAGCCCTTTCCGGCATGAGAAAAAAATAAAAGTAACGATTTAAAGCCATCTTTTTGCTGATGATAAAACAGTTTTTGGCAAGTAAGTTTATTTGGGCTGTTTTGCTTTACTCAGCAAGGCTTTGAATCATTACAAATAAAAAAGAAAAAGACCTGGAATACTGGGTCTTTTTACGTTGTAAATACTATGAGATGTACAATAAATAATTCCGCACACTGCGGGCATAATGCGATTTCGGATAAATCCTTATTTGCACTCACCTTGTAAATTACTATTTCAACATAACGTATGAAAGGGGAAATGTCAATAGAAAAAGGGGAAAAAGTAAGAGAAAAAGCAAAATAAAAAATAAGGTGGAGAAAAACAAGATGAAGAAAAAATACTATTTAGGATTAGATTTGGGTACAGGCTCTGTGGGATGGGCAGTAACCGATGAACATTATCAGCTATTAAGGGCAAAGGGAAAGGATTTGTGGGGAGTCAGGCTTTTTGATACCGCTAATACAGCAGAAAAACGCAGGATAAATCGTGTATCCAGAAGACGGAGACAGAGAGAAAAAGCAAGAATCGGATACATAAAAGAAATCTTTGCAGAAGAAATAAATAAGGTAGACCCAGGATTTTTGCAGCGACTGGAGGATAGTAAATATTGGCAGGAGGATAAGCGGGAGAAACAACCTTTTGCCCTGTTTGCAGACAGTGGATTTACCGATAAGGATTACTATAAAAAATATCCTACTATCTTCCATCTGCGTAAGGAATTGATAGAGTCTGAGGAAGTTCATGATATTCGACTGGTTTATCTGGCCATTTTAAATATATACAAGCATAGAGGTCATTTTTTGAATGAGAGTTTGTCAGATGGACAAATGGGGAATCTGGAGGAACTATATGCAGCCTTACAGGAGCTGACAGACAGTAGTGCTTGGGATGTGGGAAAACGACAGGAATTTGAGCAGCTATTAGTAAATAAGAAATTATCCAGATTGGAAAAAGTCAATCAGCTAAGAGAATTGCTGAATATCAAAAAAAATTCATGTGATGAGGAAATGCTTAAGCTGATTTGTGGATTAAAAGGAAGGATAGACAAGATTTTTCCTGGTGAGAATCGAGAAGAACAGAAGAATCTGCAGGAGAAACAAGAGCTTTCTTTTATGGAGGGAGATATTGAGCAAAAAATTGATAATCTGGAGGAAGAACTGGAGGAAACACAGATAGATATACTGTGGCTGCTAAAGAGCATTCATGACTGGAGACTATTGGCTCATATTATGCAGGGGGAGAAAGGAGTGTGTGCCTATCTGTCTCAGGCAAGGGTAGAGGCCTATGAAAAGCATCATCAAGATTTACTCAGATTAAAGAAAGTTTACCGACTCTATGCAGCAGATAAATTTAATAAGATGTTTCGGATAATGGGGGGAAATAATTACAGTGATTATGTGGGTTCTGTTTGTGCAAAGGAGCAGCTTCGCAGACGAGACAATAGAAAGTTGGATACAGAGGGATTTTTTAAACAGCTGAAAAAGGATGTTATGGCAATGCCTGAAGATGAGGATACCGCCTACATCCTGCACGAACTTGACAAAGGAACGTTTTTGCCTAAGCAACTGACCTCAGACAATGGAGTGATTCCTAATCAGATACATAAGGCAGAGCTGAAAAAAATACTCAGAAATGCAGAGGCTTATCTGCCTTTTCTAGCCCAAAAGGATGATAGTGGGTTATCCGCCAGTGAGAGAATTATCAGTTTATTTGCCTTTCAAATTCCCTATTATATTGGACCCTTAAGGAATACAGAGACAAATGGTGCATGGGTAGTCAGAAGGAATGAGGAGGGAAGGATTTTTCCCTGGAACTTTTCTCAAAAAGTGGATGAAAAAAAGACAGCTGAGGAGTTTAAGAAGAAGCTGATTAACCATTGTACCTATTTAAATCAGGAAACTGTACTGCCTAAACAGTCACTTCTGTATGAAAGGTTTATGGTATTAAATGAGTTGAATAACCTGAAGATAAATGGAGAAAAAATTTCGGTAGAGTTAAAGCAGGAGTTGTATCGGGAGCTGTTTGCCGGTGGAAAGAAGGTTACCGGTAAACGGGTAGAAAGCTATCTGAAGCAGCACGGATATGTGGAAAAATCGGATAAAGTAGTACTGGAGGGTATTGAGCAGGATTTTAAATGTACTTTGGCTAATCATGCGAAATTTACCCAGATTTTTGGAGTGAAGAGTCTGAATATAGAGCAGATAAGGATGGCTGAGCAGTTAATTTCCTGGGCGACTATCTATGGGAACTCCAAAGATTACTTGAGGGAACAGATTCAGGAGTATTATGGAGAACAACTGAACACAGAACAGATAAAACGCCTGTTGGGGATGAAATTTAAAGACTGGGGACGTTTATCCCGCCAACTGTTGGAAATGGAAGGAGCAGATAAGGCTACCGGAGAAAAAATGACTATTATTCAGCGGATGTGGGAAGAAAACTACAATCTGATGGAATTGCTCAGTGGTAATTTTACCTATTGGGAGGAGATTCAGGAGAAGACAATTCAGCTGGAGAAAAGTTTGGAGGAAATAGAGTATGAGGACTTACAGGAGTTGTATCTTTCTGTTCCGGTGAAAAGGATAGTGTGGCAGACACTTCTGATTTTAAAAGAATTGCGGCAGGTACTGGGTACAGACCCGGAGAGAATCTTTATTGAGATGGCCAGAGGGGAGGAAATGGAAAAGACCCGAAAGGATAGCAGAAAAAAGAAGCTGGAGAAACTGTATAAATCCTGTGGAGAGGAAGGAAAATTCTGGAGTAAAAAGCTGGAATCTATAGATGAGGCACAGTTAAGGCAGAAGAAACTGTATCTATATTATCTGCAAATGGGAAAGTGTATGTATACAGGAGAGCCTATTGATTTAGGGAAGCTGTTTTATGATAACTTTTATGATATTGACCATATTTATCCCAAACATTTTGTGAAGGATGACAGTATAGAAAACAATCTGATATTGGTAAAGAAGGAAGAAAATTCAGATAAAAAAGACGAATTTCCCATTAAAGAAACAATTCGTAAAAATATGCGCAGCTGGTGGGAATTTTTAAAGGAAAAGGAACTCATTAATCTGGAAAAATATAAGAGATTGACCCGCCATACACCTTTTACTGTGGAGGAGCAGGCAGGATTTATTAGCAGACAACTGGTAGAGACAAGGCAGGGAACAAAGACAGTGGCAGAGTTACTGAAGAAAATATTTCCGGCAAGTGAAGTGGTTTATGTGAAAGCAGATAATGTGAGTCAATTCAGGGATTCGGATAAAAAGTACAAGAGCCTGATTAAATGCAGAGAGGTAAATGATTTCCACCATGCTCATGATGCTTATCTGAATATTGTGGTAGGAAACGTGTATGATACTAAGTTTACAAAGAATCCCATTCATTTTGTTAGGGAATATAAAGAAAATCCTGACCAACATAAGTATCATATGTATTATATGTTTAATTTCGATGTTATCCGGGGAGATAGAGTGGCATGGAAAGCAGGAGAGGCAGGAAGTATCCGGACGGTAAAGGCTGTATTGCAGAGGAATACCGTTTTGGTGACAAGGAGAAGCTGCATTACAAGGGGAAAGATTGCGGAGCAGACAATCTATAGTGCAAAAAAAGCGGCTAAAGGAACAGGATATATTCCCATCAAATCTTCAGATACCATTTTGAGAGAGATGAGTAAATATGGAGGATATACGACGGTTATAGGCAGTAAGTTCTTTCTGGTGGAGCATGAGGAGAAAGGAAAAAGGATAAGAACCTTGGAGGTAATTTTGTTGCCAATGGAAGGACAGTTGGATACCAGGGAGAAGCTGGAAGACTACTGTGAGAAACAGCTGGGCTATCAAAAGGCATCAGTGAGAATACAAGAAATAAAGATGGGCTCATTGATTAAAGTAGACGGTTTTTATCTCTATTTAACAGGACGGTCTCAATCACGATTGTCAGTGACGAATGCGGTGCAGATGATATTAAGTCAGGAGCAAATGTACTATGTAAAGAGAATGAAGGATTTAATGGACAGGAATCTGACAGAAGAACAGTTGGAGTTAGATAAGATAATCAGCCGGGAAAAAAATCTGGAATTATATTATACGTTGATGCAGAAGCATAAGGATGGTATCTATGGAAAGCGTCCAAATTCGATAGGAAAGAAGCTGACAGAAGGAGAAAGCCTGTTTAAAGAGCTGGAAATAAAACAGCAAATATTTGTATTACTTCAGATTCTGATGCTGTCACAGCGAAGTAATAATGGAGTAGATTTACGCAATATTGGAGGAAGCAAGCAGGCAGGTGTAGCTACCTTGAATAAAAAAATTACAGAAAAAGAAGAATTTAAGCTAATCAATCAGTCGGTAACAGGTCTATATGAAAATGAGATAGACCTGTTAAGAGTATGAGCTGGAGAACCGTTGTCGTATCTAACAATGCCAAGCTGGATTACCAGCTTGGCTATCTGGTGGTCAGGGGAAGGGAGACAACGAAAATCTATCTGCAGGAAATAGGGATTCTGCTTATAGAAAGTACGGCTGTTTCCCTGACCAGCTATCTGTTAAATGAATTGATAAAGCGTAAGATTAAGATAATTTTTTGTGATGAAAAAAGAAATCCTTCATCGGAGCTTTTACCTTACTATGGAAGCCATGATACCAGTATCAGGTTACAAAGGCAGATAGAGTGGACACAGGAGGATAAAACGACGGTATGGACAAAAATTGTCAGGGAGAAAATATGGCAGCAGGCAGTACTGTTAGAAAAGTTACAAAAACAGGAAGCAGAGTTGCTAAAGGAATATATTCAGGAGGTAAAAGAGGGAGACATATCTAATCGGGAATGACATGCAGCTAAGGTTTACTTCCATGCCTTGTTTGGAAAAGAATTTGCCAGAACGCAGGAACATCCGATTAATGCTGCATTAAACTATGGTTATACTATCCTGTTATCCTATTTCAATCGGGAAATCACGGCAAATGGATATGTGACACAGTTGGGATTATTCCATGAAAACAGGTTTAATCCATTTAATCTGGGTTCAGATTTAATGGAGCCATACCGGCCTTTGGTGGATGAAGTGGTGTACTGCTTAAACCCGGAAAGGTTTGAAACGGAAGAAAAGCATAAAATATTGAAGCTATGTGAGAAGCAGGTAATGATTGCAGAGAGAAAAGAATTTTTGGATGGTGCGATTAAGATGTATGTAAGAAGTGTATTGGAAGCATTAAATCATAAAACCTTTTCACAAATAAAATTTTATCAAAATGAGTTATAGATATATGAGAATAATTGTAATGTTTGATTTACCTACAGTGACCATGACAGACAAAAGAGAATATACCCTTTTTAGAAAATTTTTATTAAAAAATGGTTTTTTCATGCTGCAGCAGAGTATTTATTGTAAGCTGGCACAAAATGCCGTGGCAGCAGATAGTATCGTGGAAAAGGTGAAAAAGAATAAGCCTCCAGCAGGCTCTGTCATGTTGTTAAAGGTAACAGAGAAACAGTTTTCCAAGATGGAGTATATTGTAGGAGAGGCTTCGGGTGAAATATTAGATACAGATGAAAGGCTGGTGATACTGTGATACTAACCAATGCGGAGTATGGTCTGCGAATAGAGTTTATTGAGGGGAGAAGCTGCAAGCTGATTCTGGAAAATCCAAAGGACATGGCATATCTGGCAGAAGTATTATGTGGACAATGTGCAGGGAAGGAAGGCGATTTCCTTTTATCCTGTCAGGAAAAAGAGTATAAAATAGAAAAGTATATGGAGGTTATTGTAAATCCGTTCAATATTGATTTTAACAGCCGAAAAATATTAAATAGGCTGTATAGTGAGCTTACTGCATTGGCAGTGGATTATATAATAGAAAAGAGTGAGTTAAATGCAAAAATTGTTCAGCTCATGGAAAAAATTTGTTCCTCAGCAAGATATAATCATATTTGCTATGATATGGATTTTGATTGGACAGACCTGCTGAAGTTTTGTAAGGTAAGGATGGAAAGTGATAATGGCACATTGATTGAAAGGTTGGATGAATATATAAAAATGGCAGCATCATTATGTGGAATACAGATTCTGTGTATGATTAATATATCCAGTTATCTGTGTGAGGAGGAAATCCGAGAATTAAAGCAGATAGCAAACTATCAAAAAATGTATTTATTATTTATTGAAGCAAGGGAAGGGATAAAAGACAAAGATGAAGACATTTACATTATTGACAGGGACAGATGTTTAATTGTAAAATAAATTATCATAATTTACACTATTTCACCAATAGACAGGTTCGGTGAGAACGATTTGAGGTTTGAGAACCTTGTAAATTATGATAGTGTTAAAACAGGCTGGTCTATCCGATCCCTGCAGGCAACGTTTGAGAACCTTGTAAATTATGATAGTGTTAAAACAGTACCGTAACCAGTATCAAGAACTTACCAGTTTGAGAACCTTGTAAATTATGATAGTGTTAAAACCGCAGGAACGTTTTGATACACTATTTAATACGTTTGAGAACCTTGTAAATTATGATAGTGTTAAAACTACTGATGTGGTGTTCTTTAAAACCTCCCAGTTTGAGAACCTTGTAAATTATGATAGTGTTAAAACGTTAAAGCCATATTGAGGAGGTGATTAGCTGTTTGAGAACCTTGTAAATTATGATAGTGTTAAAACACCCGCACCCGCCGCTCCGGCCGCACTCCCAGGTTTGAGAACCTTGTAAATTATGATAGTGTTAAAACCTGTCCCATACTACTTGATGTTGGTGAACTGTTTGAGAACCTTGTAAATTATGATAGTGTTAAAACTTTTTACTCATGTTTATCCCTCCATTATTTGTTTGAGAACCTTGTAAATTATGATAGTGTTAAAACAGCTTGGACTTTCATCACTTTCTCCCTCCAGTTTGAGAACCTTGTAAATTATGATAGTGTTAAAACAAGCTATCCCAGAACCGACAGCAGAGCCCTGTTTGAGAACCTTGTAAATTATGATAGTGTTAAAACGTCGAAATAAAGGAATTATGGGAAATATGGTAAAGAAAAGATATGCGGTAAGTTGCCAACGAACATTTGACGCAAACATCAATATAAGACTAGATTATCTTTAGTAAATATGTTAGAATTATAACTATAAATCATAAAAAAATAGGTAGTTTTTAATACTGCCCTATAAAAGAAAGGAGATAAAATAATGAAAGGTTTTGCGATGTTGAAAATCGGAGAAACTGGCTGGGTGACAAAGGATGTTCCGGCTTGTGGTCCTTTGGATGCGATTTGCAAGCCTCTGGCTCTGGCTCCCTGTACTTCTGACGTGCATACAGTATGGGCTGGTGCTATTGGTGACCGTCATGACATGATTCTGGGACATGAGGCTGTAGGTGAGGTAGTAGAGGTAGGAAGTTTGGTAAAGGACTTTAAGGTTGGTGATAAGGTTCTGGTTTCTGCGATTACTCCTGACTGGAGTTCTTTTGCTGCACAGGAAGGTTATGCTATGCATAGCGGAGGTATGCTTTCCGGTTGGAAATTTTCCAATTTCAAGGATGGTGTGTTTGGTGAATTTTTCCATGTAAATGATGCAGACGGAAATCTGGCACTGTTACCTGAAGGTATGGACCTGGGTGCTGCATGTATGGTAAGTGATATGGTTCCTACCGGTTTCCATGGTGTTGAGCTGGCTGACGTTCAGTATGGTGACAATGTGGCTGTTATTGGTATCGGACCGGTTGGTCTGATGTCGGTTGCTGCAGCAGCTATCAGAGGTGCAGCAAATATCTATGCAGTTGGTTCCAGAAAGAATTGTGCCGATTTGGCTATGGAATATGGTGCAACCCATATTATTAACTATCGTGAAGGTGATATTGTAGAGCAGATTCTGGATATTAACCATGGACCGGTAGATAAGATTGTTATTGCAGGTGGAGACAATGACACCTTTGACCAGGCTATCCGTATGTTAAAGGCAGGCGGTAAGATTGGTAATGTAAACTACCTTGGCGAAGGTGACTATATCAAGATTCCCCGTGGTGATTGGGGCTGTGGTATGGGACATAAGCAGATTGCAGGCGGATTGATGCCTGGCGGTCGTGTACGTTCTGAAAAGCTGGCTCGTTTGATTGTGGCAAATCGTATCCATCCTGAAAAACTGATTACTCATCGGTTTGAGGGACTGGAGAATGTAGAGCAGGCATTGATGCTGATGAAGGATAAGCCCCGTGATTTGATTAAGCCTTTGGTAGTCATCTAATAAAAGAAAAATAGTAGTATTTAACCAAAGTAAGGAAGTCCTCTACTTCAAGTACGCTAAGTACCGAGTAGGGGACTTCCTTATTTTATTTCTGCTGTGTATATTTACAAGTAAGAAAGCAGTTAGCCCAATTGTTCACCATTTTGTATAATAATACTATAAATATTCTTACTATTCATATACTTATCTGCCAAATTTTACAATAAAAAATAATTTTTTAACAAAATTTTCCTAAATTTTTTTTATATAATTGCCGATAAACCAATTAATATACTATGTAATATATTATATATAGAAAAACTAGTAAATTGAATAATTAATCACTGATACCTTGGATAAGGCATGGTTTTTCTTGTGCATAGCAAAAAAATGTAGGTGTAGTGGTGCTGTATTGAGGCTTTGTGTGCTGTGCCATGGAAGGCGCAGACCGGTCAAAGGGTTGGTGAATGAATATTCGGTGTACTAGATAAAAAATAAATATCTGAAAAGTATAGTTCCCGTTGTCGTAGAAATATGTGTTTGATGAAGAAAGGTGAGAATAGTGAAAATTCAACATAATTTAGCGGCTATGAATGCAAACAGGAATATGAAAATTAATCTTGGGACATCAGTAGAGGCAACAGAGAGATTATCTTCTGGCTATCGGGTTAATCGTGGAGCAGACGATGCGGCCGGTTTGTCTATTTCTGAGAAGATGCGCAGATTGATTCGTGGATTAGGACAGGCAAGTTTAAATTGTCAGGATGGTATTTCTCTGGTACAGACCGCAGAGGGAGCCTTGCATGAGGTACATGATATGCTTCAACGGATGAATGTACTTGCAGTGCAGTCAGCTAACGGTACAAATGCAAAGGAGGAAAGACAAGCCTTACAACAGGAATTTGCCCATATTCAGGACGAGATAGACAGGGTTTCGGAGACTACTAAATTTAATGATATGAATCTGTTTACCCGCCAGGACGGTGGTACAGGAACGACGAATGTTATTCGGACGAATTATATCAGTCAGGGGAATATGCTGTCAGTAACCGGTGTGGGCGGAGCGGATAGCCTTGGGTCTGTTAGACAGATTGTAAATTCACAGAATGTTAGGGCACAGACGCCCAGTGTACAGTGGGGTGATTATACCATCACAGGAGGTGTAGAGAATGTAGATTTCAGATTTTCAAGCACCACGATGACTATTCTATCCAGTAAACATCTTACCGTTTCCGGCACTGGTACACCCAGCGACACCAATAGGATTTCTGTTCAAAGCGGAGTTTCGGCAAATCTGACATTGAATAATATCCATATTGATGCGAGTACTTCAACCGGACCTGCCATGCGAGTGTATAATAATGCTTCCCTAAACCTGACTCTCACAGGAACAAATATAATAAAAGGTGGAGCAAACTATGCTGCTTTGGCAGTAACTTCGGGAGCCAAGCTGGTTATCACTGAGCAAAGTACTGGTAGTTTGGAGGCTATTGGTGGTGCATGTGGAGCAGGAATTGGCGGAGGCAATGTTAGCGGTATGCTATCGTCAGGAAATATCACCATTAATGGGGGAACTGTCACCGCTCGAGGCGGAAGAATGGCATCAGGCATAGGCGGTGGTAATTATGGAGCAGGTGGCAATATTACCATCAACGGGGGAACGATTTATGCAGTAGCTGGGAACAATGCAGCCAGTATAGGTGGTGGCGATCAAGGAAGCGGTGGCAACATTACGATTACCGGCGGTGATGTTACGGCACTTGGAAGTGTAAATGCTTCCGATATTGGAAAAGGTAGAAATGGTGATACCGGTTCATTTTCTACCGGTTCCAACGGTAATGCCGTAATTACCACAAATCACAATAATATTTCTGATACAAGCAACCAAAGTAATTGGGATGCTATTATTAAAAATGCGACTACCGGAACGGTTTATGGTAATGTAAAGCTTACCGAAGACTATACAGTAGAAGCGGGAGATACACTGAATATAGCAGATGGTGCAGCATTGACTACACCATCCGGCAAAGTGCTGACCAATGAGGGTACAATTAATAATAATGGTTTTATGGTCAACCACGGTACATTGATTAACAATGGTACGATTAACGGTAATGCAGGAAGTACGCTGAACAATACTGGTACCTTGATGAATGATGGAAACATAACCAACAATACAGACAGCAGCCTGGAGAATAATGGACTGGTTGACAACAATGGTACATTGACAAATAATGGTACAGTGGATAATAATCCCAAGGGAATCATAGATAATAGTGCCGGAGGTACTATCGATAATACGAAAGGATTAATCAGTAATAATGATGGTAAAATCCTTGGTCCTATTGTGGGTAATCCTCCGGTGGAGGGAGTAAATTCATTGTGGTTACAGGCAGGAGCGGATATAGGACATGGATTTAATATCCGGATTAATGTAATGAATACAGGGATACTTGGTATCAAGAAGAATGTAGTTAATATTCTGACACAGGAGTCCTCAGGTTCTGCTATTACTGCGATAAGTGAAGCCATTGGCAGACTGTCTGAACAGCGGAGCAAATTAGGAGTCTATCAGAATCGTCTGGAACATACCATCCGTAATTTGGATAATGTGGTAGAAAATACAACAAATATGGAAAGTCGGATTAGAGATGCTGATCTGGCAAAAGAGACGGTGAGACATTCTAATAATAAGATTATCCTGCAGGCTGCACAGGCAATGCTTGTACAGGCAAATCGACAGTCGGCAGACATTCTGCTCTTATTTAACGGCAGGTAAAAGAGTAATTAATTTGGATTTATTCGCCTAAATTTAGTAAAAGATAGAGTAACTGTTCAGTAGGTCTGCACACTTGTTGTGCTGACCATACGAAAATATAAGTGTAGTGAGAAAAAATCCCATCGCCACAGGCGATGGGATTTTTTCAAAAACTGGTAAATCAACTCATAAATTCTAAAAAATAAGTGATACTAATAGTAAAGTAAAATCAGCATAAGGAGAAGAAAAAATGAAAGCAACGGGAATTGTCCGTCGTATAGACGATTTGGGTCGTATTGTTATACCTAAGGAAATAAGACGCACTCTGCGTATTAGAGAGAGTGATCCTTTGGAAATATTTACTGATAGAGAAGGAGAAATTATTTTAAAAAAATATTCTCCCATTGGAGAGATGAATACCTTTGCCAGACAGTATGCAGAAAGTCTTGCTCAGGTTTCCGGCCGTACTGCATTGATTGCGGATAGAGACCAGTTTATTGCCGTATCGGGAGGCTGCAGGAATATTTTGGGTAAAGGATTAAGCAAGGAATTGGAGACTAAGATTAATAATAGAGAAAATTTAATAGCATCCAAAGGGGAACGCAGCTTTATTCCCATATCGAATGACAGTGGAGAGGAGTTTTACCATGAAGCGATTACGCCCATTATCTGTGAAGGAGACGTGATTGGTGCAGTGATTCTGGTAGAAAATGATGATAAGCAGAAGATGGGTGAGGTGGAGCAGAAGTTGATTCTTTCGGCAGCAGGCTTTTTAGGCAGACAGATGGAGCAGTAGAGTACAGGGACGGGAAAACCCGCCCCTTTTTTTATTGTTAAGCCTGTCCTATCTGATCCAGAAGCCGAATCTTGATATCATACAATTTTTTGGAAAGATCCACATATACCTTGTGAGGATTGACAAGGCGCTTGGTTTCATCCCATAGAGTGTCCAGTTCCTGCTGGCAGTAAGAGCGAATTTCCATAACCTTGGGAGAGGTATAGCAGCATTGTCCCTGCTGGAAAATAGGAACCATTAGCTCTCTCATGGTGTAAGTACCGCCCGGAAGCTTGGTTTTTTTCCAAGGCTCCAGAGGGTCAAAGAGCAGCAGGGAAGCATTAGGGTCAAAGACCTCATCCACCAGACAGATAAGGTCAGCCTTAATTTTATTGGTTTCCTTATCATAGATACGGTAGATGGTTTTATTTCCCGGATTCGTCACCTTCTCAGAATTTTCGGAAAGCTTGATTTTGGGAATAAAATTTCCATCTTTGTCCTGAATGGCAGCCAGCTTATAGACCCCTCCAAAGGCAGGGCAGTCCTTGGAGGTAATCATATGAGTACCTACACCCCAGGAGGTAATGGCTGCACCTTGAGTCTTTAAGCTGTCGATAAGGAATTCATCCAAATCGTTGGAGGCAGAGATAATGGCATCGGGGAATCCTGCCTCGTCCAGCATACGGCGAGCTTTTTTTGACAGATAGGCCAAGTCTCCACTGTCCAGGCGGATACCGTAGTTGCTGAGAGAGACACCAGCTTCCTTCATTTCTTTAAATACCCGAATAGCATTAGGAACACCGGATTTTAAGGTATCATAGGTATCGACCAGCAGGATACAGGCAGAGGGATAAAGTTCTGCATAGGTTTTAAAGGCAGTATATTCATCAGGAAAACTCATAATCCAGCTATGGGCATGGGTACCCTTCACCGGTACATCGAAAAGCTGACCGCACAATACATTAGAGGTACCTACGCAGCCACCAATCATGGCAGCCCTGGCTCCATAGATACCTGCATCCGGTCCCTGAGCCCGACGGAGTCCAAACTCCAGGATACCGTCTCCTTTAGCAGCATGGCAGACTCTGGCAGCCTTAGTAGCAATCAGACTTTGGTGATTAATAATATTCAGCAGAGCCGTTTCAATAAGCTGAGCCTCCATAATGGGAGCAATCACTTTGATTAATGGCTCTCTGGGAAAGACTACGGTTCCTTCGGGAATAGCATAAATGTCTCCGGTAAATTGAAAATCCTTCAGATATTCCAGAAAGTCTGGAGAAAAAACGTTGAGTCCGGCCAGATAATCCAAATCTTCCTGGGAAAAATGGAGGTTCTTAATGTATTGGATGGCCTGTTCCAGTCCAGCCGCGATGGAATAGCCTCCACCTCCCGGATTGGAGCGGTAGAAAACGTCAAAAATTACGGTTTCATTCTGGTCTTTGTGCTTAAAATACCCCTGCATCATCGTAAGTTCATAAAAATCAGTAAGCAGGGTCAGGCTATGTCTGTCCATATAATATCCACACTCCTTTCAAGTGTTGGGCTGATGAGGTATGTGTCTGAAAAGGTAACTGTTCAGCACTCGTACCGTTACATCAACTATATACTAATTTGACTTTAATCATAATGGAAATTTTTGAATAACACAATAAATTTTTATGATTTTGACTTGAGGCAGGCGATATATTGGATGAATTTACGCTTGCTGCAGAAGTAGGGATTTTTACTTATAAAGTATCGAAAAAATAGAAAATTCTAGTAATTATATCTAAAGTATAAATTTATTGTTTTAAATAAAGAACAAATATTGACGGATAAGGTGTGGATAAGATATAGTTTTTTATAAAATTATATACAAGGATTTAACCGAATCAAAAAAGTTGTCACGGTAAGCACTCTTACTTGTTATAGGAAGAGGGAGAAGTCTGCAATTTATCTTTGTATTTAATATAAATATTCTACTATTTTTTACTAAGGAGGTATATGTTATGGCAATTAATCCTGTCAACCCTGAAGCAATTGGTGTATTTGGTCTCTTTGCTACCGTTATCTGTTTTGGTTTGGAAATGCTTGGTGTAGGTGTAAAGGGAGCAGATCATGCGAAACTAACCCGTTCCCTGGGCTACATAGCGATTCTTTTTGGAGGTGTTACCCAGCTGTTCACCTCAGTATTTATGTATCTTTTTGCTATAGCCGGTGACAATAGTGTGTATTTAGGAACAATCTTTGCGTTTTTTGGATTATTCTGGGTATTGGTTGGTTTATTTTTCCTCAAAGGAGGAGACAAGAAGGTAATGGCTCATTTTTTTGCCTGCGGTCTTTTGTTGACACTGACCTTTACCTATGTGGCCTTCAAGAGAGGCTTAATTTGGCCGTTGGGAATCGATTTGATTGTGATTGATGTTCTTTTACTGACTTTGATTCCTGGCTGGTATACGGAAAATCCGAAGTTGTCCAAATTTGCCGGACTTTGTAATGTGATTATTGGTTTCATCTCCCTCTTCTTACTCTTTCCTCAGTTTGGAATCTAACCCTATGACCACTGTGTAGTTACAGCCAGAAAAGCGGATTGCAGAGAACTGTTTTACTAGAAAAAATGTCTAAGCCTGGTGCTTAGGCATTTTTTTATGAATAGGGAAAGCAGCTCTATCTCATCCTTGACACTGGTACCAGGAACAGATTATAATAGATAAAAATTCTTATCAATAAAAGGCTGAGACGAAGACAGTAGCTGTTTTTGAAATCCAAAGCGAGCCGGTAAGGGTGGAAGACCGGTGAAAGTAGAAAATAGTGAATATCACTTTTGAGCTGCAGGCTGAAATTCAGTTATTTTAGAGTGTACATAGAGGTATCACAGACTTTGATAACAGAAAAGTAGGTGCTGACGGTATTCCCACGTTAAGGGAAACCATATAACGACCGGGAGAGCAGGAGTAAAGACACAGGCTTCGGGTTGGTGTATGATGTAACGGGTGGTAACACGATATATTCCTTGTCCCTTTACGGGATGAGGTTTTTTTACTTTATAAGGAAGTTTGGAACGATTCAGTAGACAAGACAACGTTTTATTGGATAAGAATAAAGCAGTGAGAGAAAGGATGGAAGCTATGTATCAAAAAGTATCTACCAACCTCAATTTTGTAGAGAGGGAAAAACAGACAGAAAGCTTTTGGAAGGAAAGGGACATCTTTCGCAAAAGTATGGAAAATCGTAAAGATGGTCCGGTCTATACCTTTTATGATGGACCACCGACAGCCAATGGAAAGCCCCATATCGGTCATGTATTAACCCGTGTAATCAAGGATATGATTCCCCGATATCGAACCATGAAGGGCTGTATGGTTCCCCGAAAGGCCGGCTGGGATACCCACGGACTGCCAGTGGAGCTGGAGGTGGAAAAGGAACTGGGCTTGGATGGTAAGGAGCAGATTGAAGGCTATGGGCTGGATCCTTTTATCCAAAAATGTAAGGAAAGTGTATGGAAGTATAAGGGAATGTGGGAGGATTTCTCCGGCACTGTAGGTTTTTGGGCAGATATGGATGACCCTTATGTTACCTATCATGACGACTTTATTGAATCCGAATGGTGGGCCTTGAGACAGATTTGGGACAAGGGATTGTTGTACAAAGGGTTTAAAATCGTACCCTACTGTCCTCGTTGCGGAACTCCTCTTTCCTCTCATGAGGTGGCACAGGGCTATAAGGATGTTAAGGAGCGTTCGGCAGTAGCTCGTTTTCGGGTGAAGGATGAGGATGCCTATATTCTGGCCTGGACGACTACTCCCTGGACACTGCCTTCTAATGTAGCACTCTGTGTCAATCCGGAAGAAGCCTATGCCAAGGTAAAGGCAGCAGATGGCAATACCTATTATATGGCAGAAGCACTGTTGGATAGCGTACTGGGCAAGCTGGGGGATGAGGAAAAAGGAGTCTCTGCTTATGAGGTATTGGAGAGATACACGGGAAAGGAACTGGAGTATAAGGAATATATTCCTCTGTTTGACTATGCAATAGATATCTGTGAAAAGCAGAAAAAGAAAGCCTATTTCGTTACCTGTGATACCTATGTAACACTGACAGACGGCACCGGCGTGGTTCATATCGCTCCGGCCTTTGGTGAGGATGATGCGAATGTGGGACGAAACTACGACCTGCCCTTTGTCCAGCTGGTAGATGCAAAAGGAGAGATGACGGCAGAAACCCCCTATGCAGGTACATTCTGCAAAAAGGCAGACCCCATGATATTAACCGATTTGGAGAAACAGGGACTATTGTTTGATGCCCCCAAATTTGAACATAGCTACCCTCATTGCTGGCGCTGTGATACGCCATTGATTTATTATGCAAGAGAATCCTGGTTTATCCGAATGACTGCGGTAAAAGAGGATTTAATCCGTAACAATAATACGATTCACTGGATTCCGGAATCTATTGGAAAGGGAAGATTTGGAGACTGGCTGGAAAATATTCAGGACTGGGGAATTTCCAGAAACCGTTACTGGGGAACACCTTTGAATGTATGGGAATGCGAAGGCTGTGGGAAGATGCATGCCATTGGCAGTCGTCAGGAGCTGGAGGAGCTTAGCGGCAATCCGGCAGCAAAGACGGTGGAGCTGCACAGACCCTATATTGATGAAATCACGATTCCCTGTGAAGACTGTGGCGGTACGATGAAGAGGGTACCGGAGGTTATCGACTGTTGGTTTGATTCCGGAGCTATGCCCTTTGCTCAGCATCACTATCCCTTTGAAAATAAGGAACTGTTTGAGCAGCAGTTCCCGGCACAGTTTATTTCTGAGGCAGTGGATCAAACCAGAGGTTGGTTCTACTCCCTGTTGGCAGAGTCTACCCTGTTGTTTAATAAGGCTCCTTATGAAAATGTCATCGTATTGGGACATGTACAGGATGAAAATGGACAGAAGATGAGTAAATCCAAAGGAAACGCAGTGGATCCCTTTGAAGCCTTGGAAACCTATGGAGCCGATGCTATTCGCTGGTATTTCTATATTAATTCTGCTCCCTGGCTGCCTAACCGTTTCCATGGCAGAGCAGTACAGGAGGGACAGCGTAAATTTATGAGTACACTGTGGAATACCTATGCCTTTTTTGTACTGTATGCCAATATTGACCAGTTTGATGCGTCTAAGTATAAGCTGGAATATGAGAAGCTGCCTGCGATGGATAGATGGCTGCTGTCCAAGCTGAGTACCCTGATAAAGGAAGTGGATACCGATTTGGATAATTACAGGATTCCGGAAGCAGCCAGAGCGTTGGATGAGTTTGTGGATGAGATGAGTAACTGGTATGTCAGAAGGAGCAGAGAGCGGTTCTGGGCAAAGGGAATGGAGCAGGATAAGATTAATGCTTATATGACGCTGTATACTGCCTTGGTAACAGTGAGCAAATGTGCAGCACCTATGATTCCTTTTATGACGGAAGACATTTACCGTAACCTGGTGTGCAGTCTGGATAATTCTGCACCGGAAAGTATCCATCTGTGTGATTTCCCTGTGGCAGACGAGTCGATGATTGACCTGAAGCTGGAAGCAGAGATGAAGGAAGTATTGAAGATTGTAGTAATGGGTCGTGCCTGCAGAAATGCAGCCAATATCAAGAATCGTCAGCCTATTGGAACCATGTTTGTCAAGGCAGAGACCGGGCTGGATGAATTTTATCAGGAGATTATCCGGGAGGAACTGAACATTAAGACGATTACCTTTACTGCTGAGGTGGGAGAATTTACCAGCTACAGTTTTAAGCCCCAGCTGCGTACAGTGGGACCCAAATATGGTAAGCTGTTAGGGGGTATCCAAAAGGAACTGTCAGCCTTGGACGGCAGTGAAGCCATGAGTAGGCTGGAGGCAGAAAGGGTACTTCGTTTTGAGGTGAATGGAACACCAGTAGAGCTGACCAAAGAGGATCTTTTGATTGAAACCAGTCAGAAGGAGGGCTATGTTTCAGAAGCAGACAATACCCTGGCAGTAGTACTGGATACCAATCTTTCTGAAGAACTGGTAGAGGAAGGCTTTGTCTATGAGATTATCAGTAAGCTTCAGACTATGCGTAAGGAAGCCGGTTATGAGGTAATGGATAGGATTCGGGTATCCGTGGAGGGAAATGACAAGATTGCTGCTGTATTGGAGAAAAACAAGGATATGATTGCAGGCAAGGTATTGGCAGATGAAATCGGCTTGGCAGACAGTAACGATTCCGGGGAATGGAATAGGAAAAATTGGAATGTAAATGGGGAAAATGTGACATTGGGAGTGTGCAGGGTATATGCATTTTCTGACAAATAATGTATAATTAACCGTAACTAGAACATTTACACATTAGGAGGCACGTATGGCTAACAAGACTACTTTGTCCTTTGACAAAGACTTATTTAAAAGAAGTGTGGTATACAACGTAAAGACGCTGTACCGGAAGAACATGGAGGAGGCTACTCCCCAGCAGATTTTCCAGGCTGTTTCGTATTCCATTAAGGATGCGGTAGTGGATCACTGGATGAGAAGCCAGAAGGAGTACGAAAAGCAGGATCCTAAGATGGTATATTATTTGTCCATGGAGTTTTTGATGGGTCGTGCTTTGGGCAATAATATCATTAATCTGCAGGCGTATAAGCCGGTAAAGGAAGCATTGACCGAGCTGGGAGTAGATTTGAATATGGTAGAGGATCAGGAGCGGGATGCAGCCCTTGGAAACGGTGGATTAGGAAGGCTGGCAGCCTGCTTCCTGGATTCCCTGGCTACTCTGGGATATCCGGCATATGGCTGTGGTATCCGGTATCGCTATGGAATGTTTAAGCAGCAGATTCGGGACGGTTTTCAGATAGAGGTACCGGACAACTGGCTGGAAAACACCAATCCTTTTGAGCTGAGGAGTCCTGAGTATGCCAAAGAGGTAAAGTTTGGCGGTTATGTGAATGTATATGTGGACGAGAAGGGCAGAAGCCACTTCCGTCAGGAGGGATATCAGAGTGTAAGTGCCATTCCTTACGATTTGCCTATCGTGGGCTACGGCAATGGTATCGTCAATACCCTGCGTATCTGGGATGCCCAGCCGGTGGAGTGCTTTAAGCTGGATTCCTTCGATAAGGGAGACTATCAGAAGGCGGTGGAGCAGGAAAACCTGGCTCGTAATATTGTAGAGGTTCTCTATCCTAATGACAACCATTATGCAGGAAAGGAACTGCGTTTAAAACAACAGTACTTCTTTATCTCTGCTTCTGTGCAGGAAGCTGTGGCAAAGTATATGCGTAAGCATTCGGATGTACGCAATTTACATGAAAAGGTAACCTTCCAGCTGAATGATACCCATCCTACCGTGGCGATTGCAGAGCTGATGCGTATTTTAATGGATGAACACTATCTGACCTGGGATGAGGCCTGGGAGGTAACAACCAAGACCTGTGCCTATACAAACCACACGATTATGGCAGAGGCTTTGGAGAAATGGCCTATTGAGCTGTTTTCCAGACTGCTTCCCAGAATCTATCAGATTATTGAAGAAATTAACCGTCGTTTCGTTATGCGGATTGAGCAGACCTATCCGGGCAACCAGGAAAAGGTACGCAAGATGGCGATTATCTATGATGGTCAGGTAAAGATGGCACATCTTGCCATTGCCGCAGGCTATTCCGTAAATGGTGTGGCAAGGCTGCATACGGAGATTTTGAAAAAGCAGGAGTTAAAGGACTTCTATGAGATGATGCCGGAGAAGTTTAACAACAAGACCAACGGTATTACCCAGAGACGTTTCCTGCTTCATGGTAATCCGCTGCTGGCTGACTGGGTAACTTCCTATGTGGGAGACGACTGGATTACCGACCTGCCCAGAATTTCCAGACTGAAGGTGTATGCTGACGATGCGAAGGCACAAGAGCAGTTTATGAATATTAAGTATAAAAATAAGGTTCGTCTGGCAGAGTATATCCGGGAAAATAATGGTATCGAGGTAGACCCCCGCTCCATCTTCGATGTACAGGTAAAGCGTTTGCATGAGTACAAGAGGCAGCTGTTGAATATTCTGCATATTATGCATTTGTACAATCAGCTCAAGGAGCATCCGGAGATGGAATTCTATCCCAGAACGTTTATTTTTGGTGCCAAGGCGGCAGCAGGCTATCAAAATGCCAAACTGACCATTAAGCTGATTAATGCAGTAGGTGAGGTGATTAATGACGACCCTGCCATTAATGGAAAGATTAAGGTGGTATTTATTGAGGATTACCGGGTATCCAATGCAGAGCTTATCTTTGCGGCAGCAGACGTGTCCGAGCAGATTTCCACAGCCAGCAAGGAGGCTTCAGGAACCGGAAATATGAAGTTTATGCTGAATGGAGCTCTTACCCTGGGAACCATGGATGGAGCCAATGTGGAGATTGTAGAGGAGGTAGGAGAAGAAAATGCCTTTATTTTCGGTCTCAGCTCTGATGAAGTTATCCAGTTTGAGAATTATGGTGGCTATGACCCCATGGAGATTTTCAATAACAATGCAGATGTAAGAAGGGTACTGATGCAGCTGATTAACGGTACCTATTCCAAGAATGATCCGGATCTATTCCGTCCATTATATAATTCTCTGCTGAATACTCAGTGTACTGCCAAAGCAGATACCTACTTTATTTTGAAGGATTTCCAGTCTTATGCAGAGGCTCAGAAGAAGGTAGAGGAAGCCTATAAGGATGAAAAGAACTGGGCAAAGAGTGCGATTTTAAACGTGGCTTGTTCCGGTAAGTTCTCCTCCGACAGAACCATTCAGGAATATGTGGATGAAATCTGGCATCTGGATAAGGTAGTTTTACTAGTGAAGACTGCGAAAAAGGAAGAAAAATTGAGCAAATAGCAGAAAGTACAAAATTGTAAGCAGATTAAACAAATACAGACTAGACAATATGCCTTAAAATAAAATTATATAAAAAGAAAAAAGTAGTAATTATACACAAACAAAAAATGTGTATAGTACATGGTAAGGAGGTTAAGTATGAAGAAAAAGTTATTGAGCATTTTACTCAGTGCAACCATGGCTGCAGCTATGCTGGCAGGTTGTGGAAACAGTTCCTCACAGAACACACCCACACAGGATCCGGCACCGGCACAGACAGAGACACCATCCAACACGGAAACTCCGGCAAATAATGAGACTCCGGCAGAAAGTACAGGCGGTACACTGGTATACTGGTCCATGTGGGAGGCAACAGAGCCTCAGGCACAGGTAATTCAGGCGGCTGTTGATAAGTATATGGCAGATACAGGTGTTACAGTTGACCTTCAGTTTAAGGGACGTACCGGACAGCGTGAGGGTCTGGAGGCAGCTTTGGCAGCAGGACAGCAGATTGATATATTCGACGAGGACGTGGATCGTGTCAATGGTACATGGGGAAGCTATCTGATGGATTTAGAGTCGTTGGTAGCAGAGACAGGATATGAGCAGAAGGCAAGTCCGGCACTGATGCAGATTGCTCGTGATGTGGCAGGCGGTACTTTAAAATCTATTCCTTATCAGGCATCTGTTTTTGCTTTCTTCTACAATCAGGATTTGTTTGACCAGGCAGGTATTACCGCTGTTCCTACAACCTGGAGTGAGTTTTTGGATGTATGCCAGAAGTTAAAGGATGCAGGTATTGTACCGATTACCTGTGATGATGCTTATATTGACTGTATGATTGGTTATCATCTGGGAAGACTTGGTGGAGAAGATAAGGTTGTAGACATCGTAACCAACGGCAAGTGGGATGACCCTATTGTAAAGCAGATGGCAGAGGATTATGAAGAACTGGCTTCCAAAGGTTACTTCTCTCCCAATCTGGCACAGAACGTATGGCCGGCAGGACAGAATACAGAGTTAGCGCTTGGCGGTGCTGCGATGTACCTGAACGGTTCCTGGCTGCCTAACGAGGTAAAGAACATGACCGGTCCTGATTTCAGATGGGGATGCTTCAGCTATCCGGCAGTAGACGGTGGTGTAGATGGAACAGAGGCTTTAAATGTATCTAACCAGGTACTGGCAATCAACAAGGATTCCAAGATGGCAAAAGAAGCCTTTAACCTGATTACTTATATTACCCAGGGTGAGTTTGATGCCATGATGGCAGAGCAGGCAGTTTCCATTCCTACAGATACAACCAATACAACATGGCCTAAGCTGATGGCAAATGTTAAGCCGGTATATGAAGGAATTACAGCAGAGGGACGTTACTCCTGGGCAGTAGGTGTTGAGTCTAACAACGATATTACACCGATTATCAAAGAAAACTTCACTAAGCTGTGTGCAGGAAGCATGACGGCACAGGAATTTGTAGATGCTATGATTGCAGCATCCAAGTAAAAGCTATAGACAGAATCTGAAGGTAAAATTTGAGGATAAGAGAAGTTATATTCAATAAAAGTGACAAGGAAAGAGTAGCATCGTTTAAACGCTGCTGCTCTTTCTTACTATAGGGATTAGGGTAAATGTACAATACAAGGGGGTTAGATAATGAAGAAGAGTAAAAGTGTTCTTTTCCTTTTCCTGGCACCAGCAGTTCTGATTTTCTTACTGGTGTTTGTATACCCGATTATCAGAACGGTATTAATGAGTTTTTTTAAAATTGATGCAGTGACAGACAGTATATCGGCATGGCAGTTTACCGGTGTGGAAAACTATATCAAGCTGGCCAGTACCAGCATTTTCCGTTCATCCATGTTGAATTTGTTGAAAATATGGCTATTTGGTGGTATTATTGTTATGTCTTTGGCATTACTTTTTGCAGTAATTCTGACCAGTGGAATCCGTTTTAAGAAATTTTTCAGAGCAGTAATCTATATGCCAAACATCGTCAGTGCAGTGGCACTGGCAACTATGTGGTTACAGTATGTATATAGCCCTCAGTATGGTCTGTTTAAGGATATGTTCAGTGCATTGGGATTGGATGGTCTTGCAAAAATTCAGTGGTTGAGCAGTGATCATAAGTTTACCGCTCTATTGATTGCCTACTGTTTTGGTATGGTAGGTTACCATATGCTGATTTTCATGAGTGGTATTGAAAGAATCAGTCCGGATCTCTATGAAGCAGCCCGAATTGATGGAGCCAATAAGATAAAGCAGTTCCGCTATATGACGCTTCCTCTCTTAAAGGGAATTTTCAAAACAAATATTACTATGTGGAGTATTACCAGTGTAGGTTTCTTCCTCTGGTCTCAGATTTTCTCAACGGTTACAGCAGACAGTCAGACGATTACACCTATGGTATATATGTATCTTCAGACATTTGGAGCCGGAAATGCGGTGACAGAGCGTAATGCAGGACTGGGTGCAGCAGTAGGTGTGCTGCTGAGTATTTGTGTGGTTCTTGTCTTTACCGTATGTAACAGGCTGTTGAAGGATGATGATTTGGAATTTTAAGGAGGGGTGGCTGTGGCAAAAGAAAAAGAAATACAAGAAAAATTTAATCTGAAAAAAGAAATCAAGATGGCTCCGGGCTACATAATTGTCCTGATTTGGGTGTTGTTTACCTTTGTTCTGCTGGGATGGGTGTTGGCAGCAAGCTTTTCCACCACGCCTGATATTTTCCAGGGAAAAACACTGGAATTTCCTACCGGTTTCCATTTTGAAAACTATGTGAAGGCATGGGGAGCTCAGAATGTTTCAGTTATTTTTATGAACTCATTGGTTTATTCATTGATTTCCTGTGTTCTGTTGATTTTAATCTGTGCACCGGCAGCCTATGCTCTGTCCAGATTTGATTTTAAAATCAATAAGCTGATTCAGACCAGCTTTGTATCAGCTATGGGTGTACCGGTAGTTATGATTGTGCTTCCTTTGTTTGGACTGGTATCTGCTCTAAATGTACTGAACAATGAATTGTCCAACAGAGCAGTGTTGATTCTGCTCTATGTAGGAATCAATATTCCTTATACAACAATCTTTCTGCTGACCTTCTTCAGCAATCTGTCACGCAGCTATGAAGAAGCAGCAGCTATTGACGGATGTAATGAGGTAAAGACCTTCTGGAAAATTATGTTCCCTATGGCACAGTCCGGTATTGTAACAGTGACTATCTTTAACTTTATTAATATATGGAATGAATACTTCCTGTCTCTGATTTTTGCAAATTCCGACAAGCTGCGTCCGGTAGCAGTAGGTTTGTATTCCATGATTAACTCCATGAGGTATACGGGTGACTGGGCAGGTATGTTTTCATCGGTTATTATTGTATTTATTCCTACCTTCATTTTATATATCTTCCTTTCAGAGAAGATTATCGCAGGTGTTACCGGTGGTGTGAAGGGTTAAATGATTCAGCAGAGTAAGCAAAGATTTATTGTCTTAGACAATTTTGCCTGAAGTTAAAATTTTAAGAAAGGAAAAGCTAATTGTTTTTAGTAGCAGAAGAAAAATGGCAGCAATTGATGTAGCAGAGGTATTAAAAAGAGTGACTCCCCTGTTTCAAGTAGAGGGAAGTGCAGAGGAGCTGGTTCCTTATGGAAGTGGTCATATCAACGATACGTTTCGGTTGACCTGCAGGCTGGAAGATGGAGGATGTAAACGGTATATCCTGCAGAAGATGAATACCAGCATTTTTAAGAATACAGCAGGGCTGATGGAAAATGTGGAAAAGGTAACTTCCTTCCTGCGTAAAAAAATCGTGGCAGCAGGAGGAAATCCGGAAAGAGAGACCCTGAACCTAGTATCTACCACAGAGGGAAAGACCTATCTGGAGAGTGAAGGAGAATTTTGGCGGATGTATATCTTCATCGAAAATGCAACCAGCTTTGATGAGGTAAAGAAGCCGGAGGATTTTTATAACAGTGCAGTTTCCTTTGGTAATTTCCAGAGACTGTTGGCTGACTATCCGGCAGATACACTGCATGAGACAATTGTAAACTACACAATACAGTGGACAGGTTCTCCAACTTTAAGAAGGCAGTGGAAGAAGACGTATGTGGTCGTGCAAAGGATGTACAGAAGGAAATCGATTTCGTTATGGCCAGAGAGAAGGATACCCATATTATCTGTGACGCATTGGCAGAAAAAAGGATTCCTCTCAGAGTAACCCATAATGATACAAAGCTGAACAATATTATGATTGATGATAATACAGGAAAGGGTCTGTGTGTCATCGACCTGGATACGGTAATGCCCGGTTCTGCCCTGTATGACTATGGTGATTCTATTCGATTCGGTGCCAGCACAGGAGCAGAGGATGAACCTAATCTGGATTTGATTTCTGTTAATCTGGATTTGTTTGATATCTACACCAAAGGATATCTGGAGGGATGTAACAACAGCCTGACCAAGGAAGAAGTAGAACTTTTCCCGATGGGAGCAAAGCTGATGACCTTCGAGTGTGGTATGCGGTTTTTAACAGACTATCTGCAAGGCGATGTTTACTTTAAGATTCACAGAGATGGACATAACCTGGACAGAGCGCGTACTCAGTTTAAGCTGGTTGCGGATATGGAAAGTAAATGGGATGAGATGGCTGCCATCGTAAAGAAGTATAGCGAGTAGGTAGAACGAAAATAGAGAGAAGGAAAATGCCGGTGCTTAATGCTCGGCATTTTTCTCATTATTTTTTCGGTATTGCTGTGGTGTTTTTCCAATTTCCTTTTTAAAAATCTGTGAAAAATAGGATTGGGAAGAAAAACCGGTACAGGAGGCAATCTGGGCGATGGAAAGATTGGTATTAATCAGCAGCTCCATACTGGCTCGAAGTCGGGTTTCTGTCAGATAGCTGATGGGTGACTTGCCAATACAACTGGTAAAAGTATGAGCCAGGTAGTATTTATTGATATGGGTGATTTCCGCTAAAGTGTCCAGAGTGATATTCTGGGCATAGTTGGCATCAATGTAGCGTTTGGCCAAGGCACATTCCTTTGAGATACGGAAGGTGGAATCCGAAATAATGGAAAGCTGCTGTTCTCTGGCCAGGTAGACTAAAAGAACCTGAAGGATACTCATACACAAAATATCGAAGCCAGGCTGCTTATCCTGAAATTCCGTAAGCATAATCTGGGCAAAGTCTACCACATGGTTATGGGAAGAAGCATAGCTGTAATAACCAAAGTTACACCTTGCTCCCTCCTGTTTGGATTGAAAAGAAAAGGCAAGACCATCTACTCCAAACACGATATATTCCATAGGTTCTAACGTTTTCGTTTTTTCCGTATGTTCGATATGGGGATTGATAATCACCAAATCGTTAGCTTTAACCGGGATTAGATTGTCCTCAATATGAAATACACCTTTTCCATCTGTCACATAAAAAAGCTCGGTAAAATGGTGGGTATGAGGCTGGCTTTGCCAGTCTCCTTCATATTTGTGCATGGAAATATAGCGGAGATTGAAGTTAAGTCTGGAAAGTTCTTTTTGTTTTAGGCTGATATATTCGTTACTCATCGTGAGAGTCCTTCTTCTTGTCGATTTCCCTGCTTCAATTCAAAATGGATGTTCACATGGAGATGGGTCAAAACGGATATCTTAGTACTTGGTGTACTTGAAGTGGTGACTTCTCTAATGCGGTTAAAAAACAGATAGTATAAAAAATTAAGCAAGGATTTAATAAAATTATAAGGGATTGGATGGGAAAAAGGAAGATTTTTAATAATAAAAAAACAATAAACATAAAAAAAATAGCAATATACAAATTGAATGAATATAGAGAAATAGATATACTTTTATCATAAGAAACTGGTTATCAATAGCTTGTGGCTAGAATGAACAGAAGCTATGGAATCCCGATTCAGGGATAACCATAGTACAAGGAGGATTAGTATGAAAAAGAAGACAGTATCTGTTTTACTTGCAGCTGTTATGGCGTTAGGAACGCTGGCAGGATGTGGTAATTCGGCAAATCGGCAGCAGCCTGCAGAAACACCCGCTGAGGCACCTGCAGAAACACCCGCTGAGCAGCCTGCTGAGACACCGGCAGAAGCACCCGCTGAGCAGCCTGCTGAGACACCGGCAGAGACTACATGGTCTGGTACATTAAAGGTAGCAGCTTTTGAAGGTGGCTATGGTGCAGACATGTGGACACAGGTGGTGGATGCATTTGAGGCTTCCCATCCTGGAGTTACCGTAGAATTGACAGTAGACAAGAAGATTGAGGATGTAATCACTCCCAGCATGAAGGCTGGTGACTATCCGGACGTTATTCACTGTGCAACAGGACGTGAGGCAGGTCTGACAGAGACTCTGACCAAAGAGAACGGACTTCTTCCTCTGACTGATGTAATGGAGATGACAGTTCCTGGTGAGAGCGTAAAAGTAAAGGATAAGATTGTACCGGGATTTTTGGATACTTTGGCAACCAATCCTTATGGTGATGGTGTAACCTATTATGCACCTATGTTCTACAGCCCCTGTGGTCTGTTCTACAATGCAGGTCTGTTAGAGGAAAAGGGCTGGACAGTTCCTACCACATGGGATGAGATGTGGGAACTGGGCGAGAAGGCAAAAGCAGAAAATATTTCTCTGTTTACATATCCTACCGCCGGTTACTTTGATGCATTTATGTTTGCAGCACTTTGCTCCTCAGGTGGATCTGAGTTCTTTGACCGCTGCATGACCTATGAAGATGGAGTTTGGGAGTCTGCAGAGGTAAGAAAGGTATTTGATATCGTGGCAAAGCTGGCAGAGTACACAGAGCCTACAACAGTGGCAAATGCAAACAACGAAAGCTTTACCAAGAATCAGCAGCTGATTTTGGATAATAAAGCAATCTTCTGCCCTAACGGTACATGGTTGCCTGCTGAGATGGCAGAAGCACCCAGAGCAGACGGTTTTAAGTGGGGATTCACCGCTCTTCCTGCTGTAAATGCAGGTGGTGCCGGAAGTTCTTTCTGCTGGTTTGAGCAGATGTGGATTCCTGCAGCAGCACAGAATCAGGATTTAGCAAAGGAATTTGTAGCCTATATGTATTCTGATGAAGCAGCTAAGATTTTTGCAGCATCCAATGCAATTCAGCCTATTACAGGTATTAGTGACTCTCTGGAAGGTGACAACAAGCTGTTCTACAGCGTGTATGATTCTGGTGCTACAGCAGTAATGGGTGGTTTTGCAGCCACAGCACCAGTAGAAGGAGCAAATATTAAGGATGCACTTTGCACAACAGTAGACAGTATTGTAAGCGGTGACAAGACAGTTGACGATTGGGTTGCAGAATGTGAGACCGTAAGCGACAAGTACCGCGCGGCACTTCAATAAAGACACATAATAGAGCCAGGGTGGTTTGTTGAAACAAGGGGCATGTACGGAGAACTTACCGACATGCCCTGATTTTGTAAAAGAAAAATGAGGGTTGCAGAGAAGCTTCCGGTAGGAGACTCTGCATAAAAAATCTACCTGCGAGTCCTATACGCAGGCTGTGAGAAAGGCATGGTAAATAAGATGAAAAACACAATAGCAAAAAAGGCGTTCATTGTCGCCTGTGTCGCGCCTGCATCCATTTTATTTCTGATATTTATGATCATTCCCACAATCAACGTATTTAATATGTCTTTATATAAGTGGGGAGGATTTTCCAATACAAAGACTTTTGTGGGATTGCAGAACTTTAAGCTTCTGATGGAGGACGATACCTTTTTCCGCTCCTTTCAGAATACAATACTTTTGATTACTGTTGTAACCATTGTAACGATGTCGTTGGCACTTCTTTTTGCTGCTATTTTAAGCAGAGAAAAAATAGTAGGAGAGAATTTCTTCCGTATTATATTCTATATTCCGAATATTTTATCCGTGGTAGTTATTTCTGCTATTTTTGGTGCAATCTATGATCCCAATAATGGTCTGTTAAACAGTATTCTCTCTATTTTCAGAGGAAAAGATCAGGATCCTGTCTTGTGGATGGGAGATCAGAAAATAGTAATTTATTCCTTGGCCATTGCTATGATATGGCAGGCGATTGGATACTATATGGTTATGTATATGGCGAGTATGGCAAGTGTACCCGAAAGTCTTTATGAGTCTGCCAGTCTGGAAGGTGCAGGAAGACTCAGACAGTTTTTTGATATTACTCTTCCATTAATCTGGACGAATTTAAGAACTACGCTTACTTTCTTTGTTATCAGTTCAATCAATCTCAGTTTCCTGTTTGTAAAGGCGATGACAAACGGAGCTCCGGATGGTGCAACAGAAGTATTCTTAAGCTATATGTATAAGCAGGCATATACCAATTCCGTTTACGGATATGGTATGGCAATTGGTGTACTGGTATTCACGTTCTCCTTTGCATTGTCAGCAGTAATCAATTTGGTAACTAAGCGTGAGCCCTTAGAATTCTAGGAGGTGGATATCAAGATGAAAAAATCAAATTCAATGACTGATAAGATTATTAAATGTATTATCTATATAGCCTTACTTTTTTTGGCAGTAAGTATTATCGTTCCTGTGGGATGGGTATTTCTGGCATCAATAAAAGAAAATTCTGAATTTTATGGAAGTCCTTGGGTACTGCCAAAGGGTCTGTATTTCCAGAACTTTGTAGATGCTTTTGAAAAGGCAAGCATGGGAGACTATATGCTGAACTCTGTAATTACTACAGCACTGGGATTGCTTCTGCTGTTGGTGATTGCACTGCCTGCGGCCTATGTACTTTCCCGATATAAGTTTTTCGGCAGCAAGCTGCTGAATGTGTTATTTATGGGTGGTCTGTTTATCAATGTAAACTATATTGTAGTACCGATTTTTCTTATGCTGGTAGATGCAGATAAGATAGTAAGGGGATGGTTTGGCTCAGGCTTTTTCTTAAATAATCTGTTTATTACTGCTTTGGTTTATGCCTCAACCTCGTTGCCCTTTACCATTTATCTGTTGTCAGGTTTCTTTGTAACGATTCCAAAGGATTATGAAGAAGCTGCCTTTGTGGATGGAAGCAGCTATTTCAGAACGATGGTACAGATTATGATGCCGATGGCAAAGCCCAGTATTATTACAGTTATCCTGTTCCAGTTCCTGGCATACTGGAATGAGTATATTATATCGATGACGCTGCTGACAACGAAGGAGAAGAAGACCCTGCCGGTAGGCTTGATGCAGCTGATGCAGGCACAACAGGCGGCCGCCCAATATGGACAGCTTTATGCAGGTCTGGTAATCGTTATGCTTCCTACTCTGATTTTATATATCCTGGTACAGAAAAGATTGACAGAGGGTATGAGTCTGGGTGGTCTGAAGGGATAATCCTGAGAGCATAAAACGGTTAGAAGGGAGAGAACAGGTATGAATAAGTGGATAAAGATAATTCTTAACATTATCATCTTTATAGTTTGTATTGCATTGATATGTATTGGACAGAAGAATATAGGTCCTGCAGGTCTGGGAACGATGATAGTGGGACTTGGTGGGTTATTATTTTTGATGTATAGCTATAATAAAAAGTATACATAGCATCTGAAGTCCAAAAAAATGTCTTGAAAGGAGCTTGATAAAAAGATGGAAACGACGGGGAGATTGACGTTACCTACTGATGTGGATATGGTGGAAGAAACGATACGCCTGAAAGATTTGCTGGGGGCAGATGCATTAAGAGATTGTGATGGTACTACGATGCCGGAGGCATTGTTGTCTCAGGATGCAAAAAAATATGCGACCTATTATACGACCAGAAAGGATAATGCCTGGGCAGAGGCAAATCCGGAAGAAATTCAGCAGGAGTATCTGATTAGTGACAGAGTGACTGCAAAAGGGGAGACACTGCGTATTAAGCTGATGAAAGGCTTCCATACAGAGCAGCTAAAGGTAAATACGATAGACGATCCCAAAAGATGGTGGGAGGTTGTGGACAGAACTACCGGAGAGGTAGTACCAGTGGATAAGTGGGAGTATGATGAGGCCACGGGAGAAGTAGAAATCCAGACCGTAAAATATCATCAGTATACAGTCAGCTTTCTGGCTTTCCTTATCTGGGACCCGGTACATATGTATAACTTTATTACCAACTCCTGGGAGGATACTCCTCATCAGCTGACTTATGATGTAAGGCAGCCCAAGACTCAGGCTTATGTAAAGGAGAAGCTGAAAAAATGGTGTGAGGAAAATCCACATATTAATGTGGTACGTTTCACTACCTTTTTCCATCAGTTTACCTTAACCTTTGACGACCAGAAGCGGGAAAAATATGTGGAATGGTTTGGCTATAGTGCCAGCGTAAGCCCTTATATTCTGGAGCAATTTGAAAAATGGGCAGGCTATAAATTCCGTCCGGAATATATTGTAGACCAGGGTTATCACAATTCCATGTTCAGGATTCCCAGTAAGGAATTTAGAGACTTTATTGAGTTTCAGCAGATTGAAGTCAGCAAGCTGGCAAAGGAGCTGGTGGATATTGTACACTCCTATGGAAAAGAAGCCATGATGTTCCT
The DNA here is from genome assembly GCA_017532145.1 of Lachnospiraceae bacterium. Classification (GTDB taxonomy): domain Bacteria; phylum Bacillota; class Clostridia; order Lachnospirales; family Lachnospiraceae; genus Kineothrix. Next base: position 45,310 of record JAFXJR010000026.1, read on the forward strand.
GGGAGACCACTGGATTGGAACAGAGCCTTTTGGTAAATATTTTGAAAATATCGGATTGGATGCAGTGGTAGGCTCTGTGGGTGACGGTGTGACTCTGCGTATGATTTCCGATATTAAGGGAGTAAAGTATACAGAAGGAAGACTGCTTCCTTACTTCTTCCCGGATGTATTCTGTGAGGGAGGCGATCCCATTGGAGAGGCAAGACAGAACTGGATGAAAGCCAGAAGGGCTATTCTTCGTTCTCCCTTGGATAGAGTAGGCTATGGCGGATATTTGAAGCTGGCTTCCGAGTGGCCGGGCTTTATCGAGGAAATCCAGCATGTAGTAAATGAATTCCGTACCATCCATGAGAATATGCAGGATGGAAAGGCATATACAGCACCCTTTAAGGTAGCAGTCTTAAATTGCTGGGGTAATTTAAGAAGATGGATGGCAAATCAGGTACATCATGCCATCTGGCATAGAGAGATTTACTCCTATGTAGGTGTATTAGAGTGTCTGACCGGTATGCCTTTTGATGTGGAATTTATTACCTTTGATGAAATCAAGGAGGGAATCCCTGAGGATATTAAGGTAATTATTAATGCAGGTGATGCACATACAGCCTTCAGTGGCGGTGACAACTGGATTGATGAAAAGGTGGTTACTGCAATTCGTGAGTTTGTAGACAATGGCGGTGGATTTATCGGTGTAGGTGAGCCTACAGCTTATCAGTTTGAAGGACGTTACTTCCAGCTCAGTGACGTAATGGGCGTGGATAGAGAGATGAATTTCTCTTTGAGTACGGATAAGTACAATGAAATGAATGCAGACCATTTTATCCTAGAAGATATTGAAGGTGACATCGACTTTGGTGAAGGAATGAGTCGTATTTATGCTCAGGGTGAGAATTATCAGATTCTAAGCATGGATGGAGAGTACAGCCAGCTGGTAGTCAACAGCTATGGAGAAGGCCGCAGCGTTTATTTTGCCGGACTTCCTTATTCTCCTCAAAACTGCCGTATTCTGTTAAGAGCCATCTATTTTGCAGCAGGTATGGAAGCAGAGATGAAGAAGTTCTATGTAACCAATGTGGATACTGAGGTAACAGTTTTTGAAAAGACCGGAAAGCTGGCAGTAGCAAACAATGCAGATGAAGCAAAGCATACTGATTTATATATCAATGGTAAGCTGGCACACAGTCTGGATATGCAGCCAAGAGAGATGCGGTGGTTGGATCTGTAAATTGGTTGATATATGGTAAAATCTCTGGTTTTAACTAGGGAGAATATCCAAGATAAAAATAAAAAAACAGTCAGAATCTTATTGATCTGGCTGTTTTTTTATATCAAGCAAGTCCATCACTTAGCATTCAATCTGCTTGTCAAATAACCCGATTGTCAGCAGACCATTTTTCCTTTATAATAAATGAGAATAAATCGCAATGTGCGGACAGAAGAAGGAGGATGACCATGGTAGAGTTATATAGCGGTGGAGCCTATCTGCTCAATGGAACGGAGCTGATTCCGGATGATCAGCAGGCAGCAGCGGCAATTCAGAGTAAAACAGGAAAAGAAATCAGTAAGGCAGAGGCAGCAAAGGGTACGATTGCCTATCATATCTTAAAGGAACACAATACCTCAGGCAATATGGAAAAGTTAAAGATTCGTTTTGATAAGCTGGCTTCCCATGATATTACCTTTGTAGGAATTATTCAGACGGCCAGAGCTTCAGGGCTGGAGAAGTTTCCCATGCCCTATGTGTTGACCAACTGCCATAACTCTCTTTGTGCAGTAGGTGGTACAATCAATGAAGACGACCATATGTTTGGATTAACCTGTGCGAAAAAGTATGGTGGTGTCTATGTACCTCCTCATCAGGCAGTTATTCATCAGTTTGCAAGAGAGGTGATGGCTGGATGCGGAAGGATGATTCTGGGTTCAGATTCCCATACCCGTTATGGTGCCTTGGGAACCATGGCTATGGGAGAAGGTGGACCGGAGCTGGTAAAGCAGCTGCTGAATCAAACCTATGATATTAATATGCCTGGTGTAGTGGGTATCTATCTGACTGGTGAGCCGGTAAAGGGAGTAGGTCCTCAGGATGTGGCACTGGCGATTATCGGTGCAGTATTTGACAGTGGCTATGTAAAAAATAAGGTAATGGAATTTGTAGGTCCCGGTGTGGCTTCTTTAAGTGCAGATTTCAGAATTGGTATCGATGTAATGACTACGGAGACTACCTGTCTGTCTTCTATTTGGAGAACGGATAAGGAAATTGAAGAATTTTTTGAGATTCATGGTAGAAAAGAAGAATATCAGGAGCTGAATCCGGCAGAAATTACCTATTATGATGGAATGATTACGGTGGATTTAAGTAAGATTAGACCGATGATTGCTATGCCCTTCCATCCCAGCAACACTTATACGATAGAAGAATTGAATGCCAACCTGGAGGATATCCTGGAGGATGTGGAAAAGAAGGCTAAGGTAAGTCTGGATGGGGCAGTGGACTTTACCTTGAAAAATAAGGTAAAGAATGGAAAGCTTCTGGTAGATCAGGGAATTATTGCAGGCTGTGCAGGCGGTGGATTTGAAAATATCTGTGCGGCAGCTGATATTTTAAAGGGTTCCTACATAGGAGCCGATAACTATAGCCTGAGTGTATACCCGGCTTCCACTCCTATTTATATGGAGCTGGTAAGAAACGGTTGTGCAGCTACACTGCTGGAAACAGGGGCAATTATGAAGACAGCCTTTTGTGGTCCTTGCTTTGGTGCAGGAGATACTCCTGCCAATAATGCCTTTAGTATCCGCCACAATACCAGAAACTTCCCTAACAGAGAGGGTTCCAAGCTGCAGAATGGACAGATTTCCTCTGTGGCATTAATGGATGCCCGTTCCATAGCAGCTACCAGTGCTAATAAGGGAATTTTAACACCAGCTACAGACTTTGACGGACCTATTGGCAAGTATAAGTATCATTTTGATTCAAAGATTTATGAGAACAGTGTCTTTGATTCCAAGGGCGTGGCAGCACCGGAGACAGAGATTCAGTTCGGTCCTAATATTAAGGATTGGCCCAAGATGTGTGCTCTTCCGGAAAATCTCATTCTGCAGGTAGTTTCTGAGATTCATGATCCGGTAACGACTACAGATGAATTGATTCCTTCTGGAGAGACCTCCTCTTATCGTTCTAATCCTTTGGGACTGGCAGAGTTTGCCCTTTCCAGAAAGGACCCTGCTTATGTGGGCAGAGCGAAGGCTATTCAGGTGGCACAGACTGCAGTAATGGAAGGCAGATGTCCTTTAGAGGAGAAACCAGAATTAAAGGCAGTAATGGAAGCAGTAAATAAGGAATATCCGGAAGTAGGAGAAGGTAATATAGGCTTTGGTTCTACTATTTTTGCGGTAAAGCCGGGAGATGGTTCTGCCAGAGAGCAGGCAGCCTCCTGTCAGAAGGTATTGGGTGGCTGGGCAAATATTGCCAATGAGTATGCTACCAAAAGGTATCGTTCCAACTTGATTAACTGGGGAATGCTGCCACTGATTACCAAAACGCCAGACAATCAGCTTCCCTTTAAAAATCTGGACTATATCTTCCTGCCGGATATTAAAAAGGCAGTGGAGGAAAAGGCTGAATGTATCAAGGCTTATGTAGTAGCTGGTAGCGAACTGAAGGAGTTTGAGCTGAGTATGGGAGAGCTGACCGATGAAGAAAGGCAGATTATCTTAAAAGGATGTCTGATTAACTATAACAGAGTTTCTTAAATTACAGTAACTGTGAGGGTACTGAACAGTGACGAATAACGATAATTTGTAGTGGCTGAATAGTTGTCGGTACAGCCTAATGTTATCAGAGACTGTTTCCGATATATAGAGTACAGGAGCCGAGGACACAGCCGGGATTCGGTAACTGAATAATATATCGTTGAACCACGGATGGTATTTATGGAGCAGGACAAAGCCAAACAGGCGAAGTCAGCACATGGATAGCATCCGTTTTGGTTTTACGAGGAAAGGAGTTCATCGTATGCGTATCAGTTCTGGAAATATCGAAATGGAGTCTGCAAGAAGCTATAGTACTCATCTGGATAGCCGGGAAAGTACGATGGTGATGGTGGGTACTGCCGGTCTGCTGTCGGAAGAGGAGCGGAAAGAGGATGCAGCCGGACACCTTCTAGTAGGTGAAGAGGCCAGAAAGAAGTATGATGGAGAAAGTAGTTTTGAGGAAAAGAAGAATGCGTTAAGAGAAAAGCTGAATGAAATGAGTTCTTATTCCCGTATGGACAAGCTTTCCCATATTAGAAGTGACAGAGGGGCACTTAGTGTAGTCAAACAGCAGTGTATGCATCAGCTGGTTTCTCTTTTTCTGGGAGAGACCAGAAAGTGGGACTGTACAGAGGTTGCCTCAGAAGCAAAGCCTCGCAGCAGCAACGGACTGACAGAGCTGACAGAGACCGTTTATCATCAGAAGGAAATCTACTTTGAGGAAAGGGAGGACACCTCTTTTTCCACCACAGGAACGGTAAGAACGGCAGATGGCAGGGAGATTTCTTTCGATGTACAGGTGGAAATGAGCAGAAGCTTTTCTGCCTATTATCAGGAACATTATGCACAGATTCAGACCAGAATGGTGGATCCCTTGGTTATCAATCTGGAGGGAAAGATAGCACAGCTGGAGGATCAGACCTTTTTCTTTGATATTGATATGGATGGGGAGGAGGATCGGATATCCAGGCTGAGCAGTGGAAGCGGTTATCTGGCACTGGATAAAAATCAGGATGGAATCATCAACGATGGCAGTGAGCTGTTTGGTACCCGCTCAGGAGATGGTTTTGCCGATTTGGCTGCCTATGATTCTGATGGTAATGGATGGATTGATGAAGGGGATGAAATCTGGGAAAAGCTGCTGATCTGGACCAAGGATGAGGAAGGGCAGGACAGATGCTTCCGGTTGACAGAAAAGGGAGTAGGTGCTTTAGCACTAGCTAACACTGCCACGGAATTTGCGGTCAATGGTATAGACAATACAGTCAATGGCAGAATCCGAAAAACGGGTATTTTCCTATATGAAAATGGAGCAGCAGGAACCCTCCAGCATCTGGACCTGGCAAAGAAGGAGCCGGGCTTCGATGTGACAGGCTGAGCGTACATAAATTAGTGTGTATAGAATTGGGACACCCTCACATACAATAGGGAAGAGGTGTCCGATGAGAAGAGAAGAAATTATTCATAACGTCATAAAACTTAAACATAATAAAGCAGGAAACAGGAGAGGTGTATCTGGACCGGATTCCCGGGATCTGGGTGCTATTCTCCTGTTTATTTTTTTACTGCCCTATATTGTATCCTTTTTCTTTGGCCATACAGGGAGTGGGGGAACAGCAAAGGAAGGGGAAGCAGTAGAAGGCTATCAGATGGAACAGGGATTGTTTCAGGAGGTCTGGGAAGAGGCTGAGTTTATTATCTGCAGCAGAACAGGAGCCGGTATGGAGGTGATGCCAATGGAAACCTATTTATTAAACCGTTTGCCGGCTACAATAGATACAGGCTATGAGATAGAGGCTCTAAAGGCACAGGCGGTCATACTGCGTACAGAGCTAATCAGAAAGTACCAGGATGCACGTAAAGCAGGAGAAGAGCTGGAGCAAATAGGAGGCAAACCATGTATCTACATAGAGGACAGACTAATAGCCGTGGATGGAAACCGCTATGACAAATGTAGGGAAGCAGTGGAAGAAACGGAAGGGATGTATCTGATTCGTGACAGATATCCGGTGAAGGCTCCTTATTTTGCAGTAAGTGCAGGAACGACCAGAAACGGCAGTGAAGCTTTGCCAGAGGAGGAATATGCCTATTTAAAGGCAGTGGTCTGCAACAGAGATTTTACTTCCCCGGAATATACCCAAAGTATACAGTTGGGAAAAAAGGCGTTTATAGAAGGTCTGCAGGAGTTGATAGTTAAGTACACAGAACAGAGTGGAGTAAAGTTGGAGATGGATAATCTGGTGAGCCAGCTGAACTTAACGAGAGACAGCAGTGGTTATGTGACAGAGGTGGGAATTGGGGAAATATCCATATCGGGAGAGAGTTTCCGGGCAGCTTTTTCTCTGCCCTCCTCCTGCTTTGAACTGGAGGAGGGGAAGGATTTCCTGTGGATAAATACGAAGGGGGTAGGCCATGGACTGGGAATGAGCCAATATGGAGCCAATGAGATGGCGAAAAAGGGCAGCGACTTTATTGATATTCTGGGCTATTATTTTTTGGATGCGGTGATAGAGAGGCTGAAATAAACTGTTCATAGTAACATTCAGTCCCTTCGCAGTTACTAGGCAAAAATCCATGAAAATCGCCTATGGCGATGGAATTTTTGCTCATTGCAACTACGTTTGTCTACGGTCAGCACAGCAAGTGTGCAGACCTACTGAATAGTTACAGCTCATTTATGAATAAGGAAGAAAAAACAGGCAAGACTATTGTTGAGGAATCAAAATCAGAGTCAAAGGATGGTTACATCATTGAGGAGGAATGACAATGAGAAGAAGACGAGACAATGGAAGATGGGAAAAGATTATGCTAATCGTCTCATCAGTATGTGTATTGGCTGTACTTACCGTAGTGGGGCTGTTTGCCAGAAAGGGAGACACAGATAATCATGACGGCTATGTGGTGGATTTTAGTTCTATGGAACAGAATGGAGAAGAACTGGCTCAAAATGAAGCTGTTCCTCTGGCTACAAATCCCAAGGCTGCAGATTCAATCAGTACGACCAACAGCGCGGATACCGCAACCGGTCAGGCAGGTGATACCACGATGAATACGGCATCCGCCAGTCCGATGGATGGCAAAACAATAGATGCAGCATCTGCTGGACAGATAGTCGGTATAGGAGAAATGGCAGCTTTACCGGAGATGGAAGAAAGTGCAGTAACAGAAAATGATTTGGACTACGACCCTGCCTTTAGGGAGACCAATTCTGTTCATGTGGAGAATGCAGCAGACCAGACCCAGCCCAAGGAAGAAGAAAAGCAGGAAGAAGAAAAAGAAGAAA
>JAFXJR010000027.1 GCA_017532145.1 Lachnospiraceae bacterium
CCTATCGCCTCCGGTGCATCCATAATCAGCGCCTTAAAAATATATGGCACATGTCCTTTTCTGTTTGGTGTATGAAAATACATATCATAATTCTGATAATATTCTTCTGCATACTCTAAAATCTCCTCCTGCAGCCTGTCCTGGCTGTCCGGCTTCTTTCCATTACCGGTTCCGATTAAGACGACGATACCCAAAATAGTAAGCAGCAAAACGATTCCTATACAGACTATGGCCAGTTTTTCTTTATGATTACCATTCGCCATATTACTCCCTTTCTTTTGTTATCTGACGCAATATCTAATCCAATAAAAATTTTGTAACTATTCAGCAGGTCTGCACACTTGCTGTGCTGACCACACGAAAATGTAGTGGCAACGAGTAAAAATCCCATCGCCATTGGCGATTTTCATGGATTTTTATATCGTAACAGTGAAGATGCTGCACCGTTGCAAAATTTTAATAATCCAGACATACCCTATCACAGGTTACCATTTTAATATAGCCTGCTGCCTCCACATGAGCCGGATGCTTCTGATAAGCCTCCAATGCCTCTGCCGTCTCAAAAACAGAAATCAATCCCACATCCTTATTACTGGATTCCCTTTGATTGATAACTACCTCTAGGGAAACGATACCCTCTACTACCTCTTTAACTGCTTCCAGCTTCTCTTTAATTAAAACAGCAGCCTCCTTCTTTTCCTGAGCATTTAATTCCTCTTTTAAATTCCACATAACGATATGGTGTACCATCCCGTTTCTCCTTCCTTTCCCAAGCTACATCTACTCAATCATTCCCTTATCTGTATGCATTGCTTTATCTTGCATGTGCATTGCTTTATCCTGCATGTGCATTGCTTTACCAGAATACATCAAGGCGAGACTCTCCGCTGCCTGTTACCGGCTTTACGGCAGTCTCGCCCCTTATCCTGCTTCGTCAAAGCGGATATTCACCATCCACTTTGCTATTTATCTAATCCCATTAAATATTCATGGATTCCCTTTGCACCAGCCTTTCCTGCACCCATGGCAAGAATAACGGTAGCTGCTCCTGTTACTGCATCACCTCCGGCAAATACACCTTTCTTGGAGGTTTTTCCAAATTCCTCATCTGCTACGATACACTTATGTCTATTCGTCTCTAATCCTTCTGTAGTTGAAGAAATTAAAGGATTGGGAGAGGTACCCAGAGACATAATCACTGTATCTACCTCCATGGTAAACTCAGAGCCTTCTTTTACAACCGGTCTTCTTCTACCTGATTCATCTGGTTCACCCAGCTCCATCTTTACACATTTCATTCCTTTTACCCAGCCATTTTCATCAGCCAGAATTTCCACCGGATTGGTCAGCAAATCAAAGATAATTCCTTCTTCCTTTGCATGATGGATTTCCTCCAGTCGTGCAGGCAGTTCTTCCTCACTTCTTCTGTATACCACATGTACCTCAGAACCCATTCTTAATGCCGTTCTGGCTGCATCCATGGCTACATTACCACCACCGATGATAGCCACCTTACTGCCTCTGGAAATAGGAGTGTTTGAATCCTTGTCAAAAGCCTTCATCAGATTGCTTCTGGTTAAGTACTCATTCGCAGAAAAGACACCGTTTGCCTGCTCTCCGGGGATTCCCATAAATTTAGGCAGTCCGGCTCCTGAACCGATAAACACAGCATCGAATCCCTCTTCCTCCAACAACTCATCAATGGTAACAGACTGTCCTACTACCACATTCATCTCTATCTTTACACCTAGAGACTTTACATTTTCAATTTCCTTTGCCACTACTTCCTGCTTAGGCAGACGAAATTCCGGTATTCCATAAACCAATACACCTCCCGGCTCATGAAGTGCTTCAAAAATCGTTACTTCATATCCTAATCTGGCCAAATCTCCAGCACAGGTTAAGCCTGCCGGACCAGAACCGATTACGGCTACCCTCTTTCCATTCTTCTGTGCAGCTCCAGTCGGCTTAATTCCATTTTCCCTGGCCCAGTCAGCAACAAAACGCTCTAAATTACCAATGGATACAGGCTCTCCTTTAATTCCTCGGATACATACTCCTTCACACTGGGTTTCCTGAGGGCAAACTCTTCCGCATACAGCAGGAAGCGCACTGGATTCACTGATAATCTGATAAGCAGCCTCAAAGTCTCCATCCTTTACCTTTTCAATAAATGCAGGAATATTAATGGATACAGGACATCCCTTGATACACTTGGCATTTTTACAGTTAATGCATCTTAAAGCCTCATCCATTGCTTCTTCTTTATTATATCCTAAACTTACTTCTTCAAAATTAGTAGCCCGCACCTTTGCATCCTGTGTTGGTGCAGGAGTCTTCTTTAATACGTCCATTCTGTGTCCTCCGTTCCTATTGATAAAACTTATAAGGGCTATTCACTGCACTGTCCGCAGCCACCATGATGGGTATCCCCTTCCTGCTGCTTCAACATGGCCTTGCCCTCTGCCGTCTTATACATCTGCTGACGCTTTAATGCCTGGTCAAAGTCTACCTTATGTCCATCAAATTCAGGACCATCCACACAGGCAAACTTTACTTCTCCATCTACGGTTACACGGCAGGCACCACACATACCTGTACCATCTACCATAATGGGATTTAAGCTTACCACGGTAGGAATATTCAGTTCCTTCGTCATCAGGGAAACAAATTTCATCATAATCATAGGACCGATGGCCACACATACATCATAATGCTTACCTTCCTTCTCCACCAGATCCTTTATCGTCTGTGTTACCATACCACTTCGTCCATAAGAACCGTCATCGGTGGTAATATACAGGTTGCCTGCTACTTCACTCATCTCTTTTTCCAGGATGAGCAGTTCCTTCGTCTTAGCTCCTACAATAACATCCGCTTCAATACCATGCTCCTTCATCCACTTTACCTGAGGATAAACCGGTGCTGTTCCCAGTCCTCCGGCTACAAAAAGAATACTCTTTTTCCTTAATTCATCCAGGGGTTCCTCTACAAACTCTGAAGCCCGTCCCAGAGGTCCCACAAAATCCTGAAAGCTGTCTCCCGTTTTCAGTTTCGCCATTCTCATCGTCTCTGCACCCACTACCTGAAGTACGATGGTAATACTTCCCTTCTCTCTGTTATAATCACAGATTGTCAGCGGAATCCTCTCTCCCTCTTCATCCATTCTCACGATGACAAACTGTCCCGGCTGGCATCTTTTTGCTACACGCTTTGCCTCAACCTCCATCAGATAAATATTGGTAGTCAGTTCTCTTGCCTCTAAAATCTTGTACATTTTGCTTATGATACTCCTTCCTGTATACCAGACAATGCTCACACTTCACTATGTTAAAGCCATACTAATTCATAATACTGGAAAACCTGTAAAAACGCAACTTATTTATAAAAAATTCTTATTAATTCTATTTATTCAATTTTTGCCAGAACCACTTGTCCCTCCTCATCATAGGTAATCCTCCAGGCACTGCCATCCTGCAGGCTTACCCCATAAAGTCTCTCCGTTCTGGTCTGGATTCCTGTGACATCTTCATAATATTCATGAATCACATAATAATTTCCCCTATTTTCTATAGAAACCACCGCATTATACTTATAGACGTTATGCCCATTCATTCCCCACATATTTCCATCCTGACTGAGTAGAATATTGGCATCAATCAACGCCTGCTTTACATTGGCAATGGCTGTCTCTATTGTAATCTGTGTTTCCAAAGACAGGGTATAGGTTCGTGTAAGCACAGGACTGGAAATTCCTTCTGGACTGATTGCTGCAAACTTAAAGATAGAGGTTCCCAAAGGCATGGGAATAGGAGCCGTATAGGCAAAACTATCCACTCCTGGCAGTGTACCATCCATAGTATAATAGATACGGCAATCCTCCGGAGCTGAAGCCGCTATCATCCTGGGTTCTTGATATTCTCCGCTGTATACCGAAACCTCCGGAGCAGATGGTTCTGGCAAATCTATCGTATATGTATGGGATACCATATCACTTTCTATCCCATAGTCATTGATAAAATAAGCTGTCACCGTACAGGTTCCCGTTTCCAGAAAAATAGGAGCTGTATACACTGTACTCTCCTCACTGGGGATGCTTCCATCCAAAGTATAGTATATAGTTCCTGCAGTATTGGCACTAAGCTTCAGGGGCAATACCTCGTTATAGCTTCCTCCCACATAGCTAAATTCCGGCGTCTTTGCAATATACTGCTGAAAACGGTTCACAATAGCTTCCTGCTTACAGGAAGCTAACAATTCATTAATGGCAGAATAATTGCCTGCTTCCTTATAAATGGCTATACTTTGGTTATAGGCATTCTCCACCTCTACCTCTCCATATTCTTCTTCTCTTTCGATGATTTCCTGCAAAATATAGAGAGCCGTATCCTCCTTTTCCTGAAGGCAATAATAGTCTGCCATAAGAAACAAAATGGCTGCGTCCTCTTTTTTCAAATCATGGGCTTTTTCCAGATAACTAATCGCCTGAGTATATTTCCCGGAGGCAGCCGCCTTTTCTGCCCTTCCTACCTGGTAAGACACAGAATAAGACTGATATACTCCTATACTGATGAGAAGAGAAAATATCAGCAGACAGACCGCAATAAAATAGGGTTTCCCTCTCCCTGATTTTTTTTCTGTTTTTCTTGCCCCATCCCTCTTTAATACTTTTTCCTCTACCTCTCCTTCCAAAAAATCTTCTCTTTTAAGAAAATCCTCTGGTTCAGAAAATTCCCCGATTTCTGGAACTTCCTCCCTTCCAGTCACCTCCTCATACAGTAATTCTTCCCTTTCAAAAAGTTCTTCTGCTTGGGCAAATTCTTCTCTTTGAAAAGGCTGTTCTATTCTAACCAATTCTTCAATTTCAGAAAATTTTTCTTCCTCTTTATCCCATGGTCCTTCTGCTTCCTCATGAATATCACGAAAAAGAGCAGAAAGAGTATCATCCATTTCTTTTTCTATCTCTGGTTCAAAATCTGGCACAATACGGATTTCCTCCCCACAGCTGTCACAATACAGATACCCCTCCTCTATCCTGCGTCCGCATCCTGGACAATTCATAACAATCACCACACCTGACTATTCCTGAAGTTTTACAGATTCCACACAATTATGCATAAGCATTGCTATCGTCATCGGACCTACTCCTCCCGGCACCGGAGTAATTGCATGGCAAACAGAAGCCACATCCTCATAGTCTACGTCTCCACACAGCCGGTTTCCTTCTTCACGATGGATACCCACATCAATCACGACTGCTCCCTGCTTTACATATTCTTTTGTAATCATTTTCGGCTTTCCCACAGCAACAATCAAGATATCGGCTCTTTTGGTGACCTCCTTTAAATCTCTGGTTCTGGAGTGTGCCACTGTTACCGTCCCATTTTCTCTCAGTAAAAGCAGTGCCATAGGCTTTCCTACAATGTTGCTTCTTCCAATAACCACACATTCCTTTCCTGCAATCTCTATACCGGAACGCTTCAGCAGTTGGATAATACCAGCCGGAGTACAGGAAACAAACCCAGGCTGACCAATACAGAGTGTTCCTACACTTTGAGGATGGAAGCCATCTACATCCTTTGCTGGATGGATAGCTGCAATTACCTTATCCTCGTCAATGTGTGCAGGCAGAGGAAGCTGCACTAATATACCATTTACATCTGCACGTTCATTGAGCTGACCAATTAAAGACAGAAGCTCCTGCTCTGTAGTTTCTTCCTCTAATTCAAAAGCCAGTGAGCGGATTCCTATGTATTCACAAGCCTTTTTCTTATTGCCTACATAAACGCTGGAAGCCGGATCCTTACCCACTTGAATAACCGCTAGTGTTATCTCTATTCCCTGTGCCTTTCTATCAGCCACCTTTTGCTTCAATTCTTCTTTCATCTGTGTAGAAATTGCTTTCCCATCTATTACCATCGGCATACTTTTTTCTATCCTTCCTCATCCTATTCCCTATTGATAAATGGTCCCCCTCCCTACTTAGTACACTTTGCATTTGCATATTTTGCATTTGCACATTTTGCATTTGCATAAGCGGTGTTTGCACTTGGTATACTTAAAGCAGGGGAGACTTCCTTAATTCAGTTAAAATAATCCGGTAATCGTACCATCCTCCTTTACATCAATCTGCAGAGCTGCCGGCTCCTTTGGCAGTCCGGGCATCGTCATCACCGCTCCCGTCAATACCACCACAAAGCCTGCACCCGCTGATACATAGGCTTCTCTTACCTGCAAAGTAAAGCCCTCCGGTCTGCCCAGCAGTGTGGCATCATCCGACAGGGAATACTGGGTCTTTGCCATACAGACAGGCAGTTTTCCAAATCCCAGCTTTTCCAGCCGTTCCAGCTGCTTTGTCGCTGCTGCCCCATAGCTTACTTTAGCTGCCCCATAAATTTCGGAAGCAACGGTTTCTATTTTTTCTTTTAAAGAAAGGTGATCCTGATAAATAGGCTGAAATCGGCTTTCTTTGGTCTCTAAGGTATGTAGCACCTTTTCTGCCAGAGCGATGCCGCCCTCCCCTCCTTTTTCCCATACCTGAGAAAGAGCAAATTCACAGCCTCTTGCCTCACAGAATTGCCGGATATATTCCACCTCTGCCTCTGTATCCGTTAGGAAGGAATTGAGTGTCACCACCACCGGAACTCCATACTTTTGCAAATTTTCTATATGCTTCTCCAGATTGACAATCCCCTTTTCCAGTGCCTGCAGATTTTCTGTTCCCAGCTCAGCCTTAGCCACACCTCCATTGTATTTCAAAGCCCGTACAGTAGCTACCAGTACCACTGCATCCGGCTTTAAGCCTGCTATACGGCATTTAATATCAAAAAATTTTTCAGCACCCAAATCTGCACCAAATCCGGCCTCTGTCACCACATAATCTGCCATCTTTAAGGCTGCTTTTGTTGCTCTCACTGAATTACAGCCATGAGCAATATTGGCAAAAGGTCCTCCATGGATTAATGCCGGTGTATGTTCTAAGGTTTGAATCAGATTAGGTCTGAGTGCATCCTTTAACAGAGTCGCCATTGAACCTACTGCCTGCAAATCTGCAGCAGTCACTACCTCTCCCTGATAAGTATATGCAACCACAATCCTGCCCAATCTTTCCTTCATATCTTCCATATTTTCTGAAAGACAAAGGATGGCCATAATTTCTGAAGCAACCGTAATGACAAAGTGATCCTCTCTTACCGTTCCATCCGTCTTGTTTCCTAAGCCTACGACTACATTGCGCAATACCCGGTCATTCATATCCAGACATCTTTTCCATACCACCTGCCCAGGATCGATTCCCAAAGCATTTCCCTGATGAATATGATTATCCAGCAGGGCTGCCAGCAGGTTATTTGCTGCAGTAATGGCATGGAAGTCCCCAGTAAAATGCAGATTCAACTCCTCCATCGGTACCACCTGAGCATATCCGCCTCCTGCTGCCCCTCCCTTTACGCCAAAGCAAGGACCCAGAGAAGGCTCTCTTAAGGCAATTACAGCCCGTTTTCCCAGCTTTCCAAGAGCTTGCCCCAGTCCCACACTGGTAGTAGTCTTTCCCTCTCCTGCCGGAGTAGGATTAATCGCAGTAACCAATATCAGCCTGCCATTTGGTCTGCCTTTTATCTTTTCTAAATATTCCTCTGTAAGCTTGGCTTTGTATTTTCCATATAACTCCAGATTATCAGCTTCTATCTGAAGCTTTTCAGCCACCTCTACGATGGGCTTCATTACTGCTTCCTGTGCAATTTGAATATCTGTCTTCATCTTCTATTTCCTTTCTTGTTATTTATGATTTGTAACTGTTCAGTACCCTCACTGTTACCACTACATTTTCATACGGTCAGCACAGCAAGTGTACAGACCTACTGAATAGTTACTATGATTTATTCTTCCTCCAGCAACTGTTCAAATTGCTCTATCCCCATTAATACCTTTCTTGGCTTGGTGCCTTCTTCCTCACCGACTACTCCAGCCTCACTCAGCTGGTCCATAATACGAGCGGCTCTGTTAAATCCTATCTTAAATACCCTTTGCAGCATACCGATGGATGCCTTATCTTTGTCAATAATAAATCGGCCTGCCTGCTCAAAATACTGATCTCTTCCTTCATCTGTTCCACCGGTGGATGACCCTCCTGCAGGATGAATGTTCTGGATTTTTTCCTGAATATCCTGACTGTACACATTACCAATTGCCTGATTTTTTAGAAAATCCACTACTGCCTCTACTTCCTCATCGTATACCAAAGCACCTTGTACTCTGGCCGGCTTGGTATAGCTTTGAGGATAGAACAGCATATCACCTTTCCCTAACAGCTTTTCTGCTCCATTCATATCCAGAATCGTTCGGGAGTCCACCCCACTGGATACGGCAAAAGCCACTCGGCTGGGCATATTCGCTTTAATCAGACCCGTAATAACGTCTACAGAAGGCCGCTGTGTTGCAATAATCAAATGGATTCCTGCTGCCCTTGCCAGCTGTGCCAGACGGCAGATAGAGCCTTCTACCTCACCAGGAGCCACCATCATAAGGTCAGCCAGCTCATCTACAATAATGACAATCTGAGGCATTACAGGAGGAAGATTCTGTTCTCCTGCTGCTTCCTTTGCCTTGATTACATGATTAAAGCCTTCCAGATTTCTCACACTGTATTCGGCAAACAGTCGATAACGCTCCTCCATCTCTGACACCCCCCAATGGAGTGCTGCTGCCGCTTTTTTCGGATCAGTTACCACAGGAATCAGCAAATGAGGAATCCCATTATAGATACTTAGCTCCACCACCTTGGGATCCACCATAATCAGCTTTACCTCTGAAGGCTCTGCATGATAAAGAATACTCATAATCAACGTATTGATACATACCGATTTTCCAGAGCCTGTAGCACCTGCTATCAGCATATGGGGCATCTTGGCAATATCTGCCACCACTGCCTTACCACCAATATCCTTTCCCACGGCAAAGGCTAATCTGGAAGGAAATTCCTGAAATTCTCTGCTTTCAATCAAATCCCTCAGTGCTACAATGGCATTTTTCTGATTAGGTACTTCGATTCCTACCGCTGCCTTTCCTGGAATGGGAGCCTCTATACGAATATCTGCTGCTGCCAGATTCAGCTTAATATCGTCTGTCAGTGCTACAATCTTACTTACCTTCACTCCTTGCTCCGGCTGTAGTTCAAATCTGGTTACAGAAGGTCCCTGACTAATATCGGTAATATTTACCTTCACTCCAAAAGTAGCCAGAGTATTTTGCAGATGAAGCGCCATCTCCTGCAGCCGCTTTGCTGTATCTCCCTGTCCCTGCGTATCTCCCCTTTTTAACAGGCTTAAGGGGGGAAATTGATACTTTTTCGGAGTATCCTCTTCTGTTTTTTCTTCCCCTTCTTTTTTCATCGAGGTATCCTCATGGGCAAGAGCTTCTTCTGCTGAAAGCTTCTCCGTTTTCCCTTCCTCCGGAGCAGGCTTTTCTTCTGTTAAAGAATCTTCTATTAAGGTATCTTCTATTAAAGCATTTTCCATTAAAAAATCTTCCATCAAAAAAGCTTCTGCCCCAGAAAGCTCTGCTTCTTCTCTTTCTGAACTCTTTTCCTGCTGAGCGGTATCCTCTTCTCCCCTTTTTATCTCAAGCAAATTATCTATCTCTTTCTCCTTTTCCGTCCAGGGTACCGATGTTTCCTCCAAAATATCCTGTATTTGTTCCCATTCAGAAAGCTGTTCCTCCAGTTCTTCTTCCTCATCCATAGTAATTTCATGCATATTGTCACTCATATCATTAACAGCAAAGACGTTTTGAACATCGCTTCCTCCACTGTCCTCTGCTGTCAGATCAGTTTCTTCCGCCTTATCTATTTCATCAGCTTTATGTAAATCCGGCTCCTTATCCATATCTATCTTTTTTATTTCTTCAACCTCTTTCTCCTTCATCCACTCTTTTTCCTCTGGATTCTTATTCCGTAGTACGGGTGCCATAGTTACACCAGAAGCCTTTTTATCCATGCGTAGGGTCTTGTTTCCTTCTGCTCCTCTTTCCCGGCGCATCCGCAGCTGCTCTGCCTTCTTTTTTTGGCTTCTTTCCCGATGGATGGCTACATCCTCCCGGGTTCTTTCATAGACTCGCTGACTGCCATTTTTTACCCCATTTACAAAAGATTTTTCTGTAACGATAACCAAACAGATAATGGTTAATACGATAATCAGCAATATCGTACCAATCATAGAAAGAAAATGTACTCCTAAATAAGCCAGAGTACCTGCCAGAACACCACCACCTGTATAGCCTTTGCTGCATCGCTCAAAGATTTCTCCTATATGATAGGCAGCTCCCTCTTTCCAAGCTCCTGTCAGCAAGTCACAGACCATACCCAATAGGAAAAACAGTACTACTGCTGCCACCAGCTTTCTTGCCGCAATACGGTTTCCTTTATTAGAAATACGAAAAGCTAATCCTAAAAATGCCAGCATGGGAGCCAGATAGGCAGTCATTCCAAACAGTCCGAACATAACTGTCCTAACCAGATTTCCTACCACCCCACCTATACCCAGATTACATAAAAATACAAAAATCATCAAGGCAAATACACTAATTAATATAATTTCATCCTTGATTGCACTATCCATAGGTATACTTTTTTCGGATGTACTTTTCTTCCTTATGGAAGTCTGATAAGCAGTATTTGCCTTCGATTCTGTCTTTTTTTCCGGCTTACTCTTTCTTTCCTGTCCCGATGCCATACTTTTTGTTCCTCCATCATCCGTGAACTACCTATTGTCTAAAACCAATGGGCTTCCTGCTTCTATAACTTTGTCATCTACCGTCTCCACAGGCATTTATTCGGGCAGTTCCTGCCCTATACTTTATATAGTATACAACAATTATGGAAAAAATCAACGTTATGTATTTTGCAATTCATCCCGCCACTTATAGAAGTGGGGGATTTTTTGCTCACGGCATGGTCAAATCCTTGTTACTATTCTTCCATTCACCGGGATAAAGTAATATCATCATTCTGCCTTTCTATGGTCTGCTATCAATCATTCCATGTAACCGTTCCA
>JAFXJR010000028.1 GCA_017532145.1 Lachnospiraceae bacterium
ATACATAATAGACTGACTTTTCTTGTATACATCGTCCATCATACGGACGAAATCCTGTTTATAATTTCTGTAGTCCCTATAGCTCTTAGCTACCACAGGTTTAATTTCTTCCAATGCACTCTCCACGATGTTGTGCATAATGGGGATAGGTACCTGATTCTGCTCCAGTTCCATCACCTTATCCACCACATATCTGCATATATGGCATTTTTCCTCTTCTGTAAACTTGGTCAATGCACGGTATGCGCTCTTACCTACAGCATCAATCACTTTCTGTACATTGAAAGCTTCCAGACTGCCATCCTTTTTCACGACCTTAATATCCCTTTCCGGTCGGAAAAGCTGTCCATAGTTTTCCACTTCCTCTGTTGTAACATTCTCCATATGAAAAACCCTCCTTACATGATACGTCCCACGCTGCTGATGCCTGTATTTAAGCCAAAAATCACTATATCTAGTGGTATTTCTTTTATTTTCATCAACATTTTGTGGGTAGTATCAGTATATAGGAATGGAGGAAGAGTGTCAATAATGTATCTAATTTAAAGCAGTCATCCATCGCGGCAGCAGTTCATTACCATTCACGTGTCAGCCCGCTGACCGGTAAGTGGCAACTGGCATCCCCTCAGCAGTTACCGTTATTTCAGTATACCTGACTGTTCCACAGCAGCTACCGCTTCCTGCAGCTGGGCAACTGGCAGCGTCAGAGCAAATCTCACATAACCTCTTCCCAACGTCCCAAAACTGGAACCCGGTGTACAGAGTACCCCTGATTTTTCTACCAGCTCCATAACAAAGGCCACGTCATCCTTGCCAAATTTTTCCGGGATAGGTCCCCAGGCAAACATACTGCCTTCACTGTCGGGAATCTCCCAGCCAATCGAACGCAGGCCTCCGCAAAGAGCATCCCTTCTTGCCTGATATTGAATACATTGTTCCCTTATCCCATCATCCGGTCCATTGAGTGCGGCAATGGCACCATACTGTACAGGCAGAAAAATTCCATAGTCAATCTGAGAACGGAGTTTTTTAAAATATGCCACAATCTCTCTGTTCCCTACCAAAAATCCCATTCTGGCTCCTGTATAATTATAAGATTTAGAAAGAGAATAAAACTCTGCACAGACCTCTTTTGCCCCCTCTATAGCCAGAATAGAGCCTCCCTCCCTGCCATCATAAATAATATCAGAATAAGCATTATCATGGAGAATCAGAATCTGATTTTTCTTCGCCCAGCAAATCAGTTTTTCATAAAAGCTTTTGGGAGCCGTCTTACCAATGGGATTCATTGGATAAGAAACAATCATCAATTTTACCCTTTGCAACAGGGCGGCATCCAGACTTTCCAAATCGGGAAGAAACTGATTTTCAGGCAGTAAATCATAAAAAATCAGCTCTGCTCCTGCCAGAGCTGGTCCAATGGAAAAAACTGGATAACCGGGATTAGGCACCAGCACACCGTCTCCCGGATTACATAAAGCCAGTCCAATATGGGTTATCCCCTCCTGAGAGCCATAGACTGACATCACCTCCTCCGGTATTAACGCTACTCCATATCTCCTCTGATATCTGCCGATTACCGCTTCAATCAATTCCGGCAAATCCGTCAGGGCATATTTATAGTTTTCAGGCTTGGCTGCTGCCTCAACTACCGCATCCATAATATGCTGTGCAGGCTGAAAATCCGGTGTTCCTACAGAAAGATTGTATACCTGCTTACCCTGTGACAGCCTCTCATTCTTTTTCTGATTTAAGGTTTGAAAAATTCCTTCTTCAACGTTCTTCATTCTATCTGCAACGTTCATTTTATCTTTTCTCCTTCCGGTCACATGATAGTTTTTTTATGGATGAAAAGAGGTGTCCATACTTCTATGAACACCCTAGAACCATTCTTATGCAGTTATTTAGTCCCTTCTCAACTGCATACTGTCAAAGCGGATTTTTGAACAGTTTCCCTTTTCCTACTTTATATCCACTGTATCAGATACATCCTTTCCAGCAGTCTTGCTCTTTCCCCACTTTGCACCCAGAATACAGGCAATCACTACCAATACGCTAATCAGTACAAATAAAAATAAATAGGATAAAAAAGAATTTAAAAA
>JAFXJR010000029.1 GCA_017532145.1 Lachnospiraceae bacterium
CATGTATTCTAAGGGTGCATTTAGCACGGTTCCACCTTAACTTTTCACTTCGGATTCCAACAAATCCTATCCCTTAACACGGGCTACGGTAGCACTTATCCGTTCTAAAACCTTGGGCGCTACAGCTCTGGAATGGTTTTCGTAAAGCTTCCTCATAAGCGACTTCCACCATTTGCCGCTCTCTCTGGATGATTCCCACCAACTACTCTTTTCCGTCGACGCTTTTCTTATGTTATTGGTTGTAATATAGCACTGAGCTTTAAGGATGTCAACTGTTTTTTCAAAATTCTATGTCGCGGAATAATCTGCGATGCCGTCCTATTCTCTTACAAACGCTCTGAAAGCACCGGTACTTTTATGGCAGAAGAAGGGAGTTTCAGGGCTTACTCGTTTCTCTAAGAATTTTTGGAATTCCTCACCTCGCTCAGCCAGTATACTCTTGGCATTACCAATCCAAGATTCCACATAATCATAAACAGCACACGGATCCGGCACCAGCAGGTCATTTTCTTGTTCATTCATGGTCACCTGAGGGAATACTTTCTGCAGCTGTTCTCCGCCATTTTCCAGTATAAAACTCTCTGTTGACCATCGGGGTATCTCTATCCTTTCATCAAATTCCTGAGCAAGTTCATACAGCTCCTTATTATGGGTATCTCCTATGGTAGATGCATAAAACATGCCATCTGTCTTTAAGGAATTCGCACAGTTTTCCAAAAGTTCCTGTCGTTTGTCCGCTAACACATGGTAAAGCATATGATTGGCTATGATTCTGTCATACCTCTCTTCAGTTGCCACAAAATCTTCTGCCGGCATCTGCAAAAAAGTAAATCTGATATTTTTCGTTGCAAAATATTCCTGAAACTGACCAATATTAGCTTTGGCAGATTTAAGCATCCCCTCTGATTTGTCGGTCAGCAGGATTTCCAAATTCTCCGGCAAGCTTTCTCTCTGCTGAATCCACAGCGCACCGGTACCACAGCCCAGCTCCAGTATTTTCATGCCTGGCTTCAGTTCCAGCCCCTCAAACACCCAGGAAAACCAAGGCACCTTTGAGGTACTGTAGGCATGGATGTTGATACGCTTTTGCAAATTGTCGCTTCCTGCATACTGCTTTTCCAGCTCTTCCTTCTGGGTAGTCAGTCGGATAATATCCAGCATCTTTTCCCACTGATTATCAGACGCAAGGCTCTGTATCTCCTCAACCGCCTGAAGCACAAGCTCCAAATGAGCCTTTCGCTTTTTCAAAAGCTCCGCTTGTTTGGCAAAGGCTTCCGCAGGCTCTTCCTTTTTCAGCATCTCGCTGATTTCCTCCAGGGAAAAGTCCAGATATTTCAGCATCAGTATCTTCTGAAGCTGCTCCACTGCAGCCTGGCCAAACTTCTTATACTTATTTTCCTCCACCCGCTCCGGCTTCAGCAGCCCGCTTTCATAATAATGTCGTATGGTTTTATAGGATACCCCCGTCAGCTTTGCCAGCTCCCCGGTGGTATACAAGTCTTTTTTCTTCATATAATTCGCCTTCCCTCTATGGCCATGAATGATTTTCTATTGAGCTCTATCTTAGCATAAACCATGCCCTTTGGGCAAGGTCAAGGGTTTTTTACAGATTTCTTCTAAAATGAAAAAGTAATTTCGCCATTGCAAGGGTAATTTCATCTTTGTAGAAATTACTCCTGCATGCAAACAAATATTCTTCCTTCTCTTCATTGCCAAAATAGTACCTCAATGCTATACTAAATGTAAGATTTACTATATGGGGGAATCCTATGAAAACTACGAAAACCTACATTTCCAGAAGTGGTATTATATGGTGCATTATTTTATTGATTGGTCTGATTATGCTGATTAGCGGCATATTTGAAGAGGAGAGCTATGGAAAGCACTATTCTTTTGAGGAAGTAACTCCTGACAGTATTAAGATTGGTGATTACGTTTCCGGCAACATTACCTCCTTTTTGGTCACCGGGGATACTTATATTACAGCGGTTTCTGCGGAATACAATTCTTCTCAGGTTTATACTGTGCCTGTGGGCGATGGATACTACATTCGTGTGCTGGTATCCAATCCCCTCACTCAACAGAACCTCTTCGATAATATGAACGGCTCTTCCAAGAAGATAGGCTTTAGTGGAGTTGTAACCTCTTCCCCCATTGGATTCAATGACAGCTGGTACCGGCAGGTTATTAACTTTGATCCTTCCCGAGTGATGCAGGATGTAGTAATTCAGCAGATTTCTACCAACTGGAGTCTGACCCGTGCTCTGCTGGGTTTTGAGATTGTGGTGATTTGTTTTGTATTCCGCATCAGTGGGGTACTGCCACCCCTGCTTACACAGGATGAGATAGAAAAGTATCTACAGCCCAAGAGATATACCCGTTCCCAGGATATTGAATATGAACTGGAAAGTGAACGCAAAAAGCTGAAAACCTTGGAAGAACGGATGAAACAGCTTGGAAAAGAGTATCGCCTGGGACTCATAATACTATTGTTTGGAATTTTAGGACTGGCTTTTGCCTCAGGC
>JAFXJR010000030.1 GCA_017532145.1 Lachnospiraceae bacterium
ATGATGGCCAATATCCGAAAAAATATTAAGGATATTGAGGATGAGGAAGAAGTAAAGGCATATCTGACCAAGTTGTTAAATAAGGAAGCCTTTGACAAGAGAGGGCTAATCTATGGAATGGGGCATGCTGTTTATTCCATTTCTGACCCAAGAGCTACGATTTTTAAAGGATTTGTGGAAAAGTTGGCTTCTGACAAGGGAAGGGAAGAAGATTTTAAGCTGTATTCTATGATTGAAAGACTGGCACCCCAGGTAATAGGAGATAAACGGAATATTTATAAAGGTGTCAGTGCAAATGTGGATTTTTACAGCGGATTTGTATATAGTATGCTGGATATTCCGCTGGAACTGTATACACCTATCTTTGCCATGGCCAGAATTGTGGGCTGGAGTGCTCATCGTCTGGAGGAACTGATTAATGCAGATAAAATTATACGCCCGGCTTATAAGAGTGTAACAGGAGAAAGGAAGTATCAGGAGATAGAAACAAGGCAGAAAATAAGATAAAGAAAAAACAAAAAACGTAATTGTTCAGTACCTTCACTGTTACGATACAAAAATCGATGAAAAACGCTTATGGCGATGGGATTATTCGTTGCAGCTGCTCGTATGGTCAGCACAGCAAGTGTGCAGACCTGCTGGACAGTTACCAAAAAACTAATCAATAGAAAGGCTGATTCACTTGAAATTACATCGGACAAAATTTCAGGAAAAATTAAATGAAACTTTGGCAGCTGTGCTGCCTGTTATTGGTATCGTACTGGTTCTGTGCTTTACCATAGCACCTATTTCTCCCAGTATATTGATGGCATTCTTAATTGGTGCGGTGCTGCTTATTGTAGGTATGATGTTCTTTACCCTGGGTGTGGAGCTTTCTATGACTCCCATGGGTGAGCGTGTCGGTACCTGTATGGCACAAACAAAGAGACTGCATATTATTGTGTTTCTGGCTTTTATCATGGGATTTATTATTACTGTTTCGGAGCCGGATTTACAGGTGCTGGCAGAGCAGGTGCCGTCTATTCCCAATATGGTGCTGATTCTGGCTGTGGCCTGTGGAGTGGGACTTTTTCTGGTAGTTGCTCAGCTGCGTATGCTGTTTAGCATTGCCTTGCCTCATATGCTGGTTGTTTTTTATACAATTGTGTTCCTGCTGGTTTTGTTTGTACCGGGAGACCTGTTGGCAGTAGCTTTTGATTCAGGCGGTGTTACCACCGGTCCTATGACAGTTCCCTTTATTATGGCTCTGGGTGTAGGTGGAGCAGTGGTTCGTAGTGATAAACATGCAGCGGACGACAGCTTTGGTCTGGTGGCACTCTGTTCTATTGGACCGATTCTGGCAGTGCTGGTGTTGGGAATGATTTATCATCCTACAGGAGGAGACTATATACCGGTGGAAATACCGGACATCCATAATACCATAGAATTGTGGCATATTTTCGGAGAAGGATTTCCAGAATATATGATGGAAATGGCCATTTCCCTGCTGCCGATTATCATATTTTTCACGATTTTTCAGTTGATATTTAAGGGAATGCAAAAAAGAACACTAATCAGAATCGTGGTGGGTATGGTGTATACCTATATTGGTTTGGTTCTGTTTATGACAGGGGTAAATGTAGGCTTTATTCCGGCGGGCAACTATCTTGGTCAAGTGATTTCAGGTTTGCCTTATCGATGGATTATTATTCCTATTGGTATGTTGATTGGTTATTTTATCGTTCTGGCAGAGCCGGCTGTCTTTGTTCTTACCAGACAGGTAGAAGAAATTACATCGGGAGCCATTTCCTGCAAGGCGATGAGTATGAGTCTTTCGATTGGTGTGGCAGTTTCTCTTGGATTGGCAATGACCAGAGTGTTAACCGGGATTTCTATTCTCTGGTTTGTCGTACCGGGTTATGCTATTGCTTTAGGGCTGTCCTTTTTTGTACCAAAGATTTTTACTGCTATTGCCTTTGACTCTGGTGGAGTAGCTTCCGGTCCTATGACGGCTACCTTCCTGCTGCCTTTTGCCATGGGTGCCTGTGTAAGCGTAGGAGGCAACATGGTAACGGATGCCTTTGGTGTGGTAGCCATGGTGGCGATGACTCCCTTGATTACCATACAGGTACTGGGATTGATTTACAAGCTTCGTACCGGTCATGCAGAGAAGACGGCAGAGGTGTTAGAGCCTCAGGCTGTCTTGGATTTGCTGGGAGACGATGAAATTATTGAACTGTAGGTAACTATTCAGTAGGTCTACACACTTGCTGTGCTGACCGTATGAAAAGGTAGTGGAACGTAACGGTAAGGGGAGTGAACAGTTACAGCTGTAGGATGAAACAGTAGGAGGTCAAGCATGAGTAAGGTATATATGATGGTGACGATTATGAACAGGGGAATCAGCAACAGAATGCTGTCTTTTTATAAAAGTCATGAGCTTTCTGTTATGGAGAATACCTTGGGAGAAGGCACGGCTAACAGTGAGATGTTGGATTATTTTGGTTTGGAAGCAACAGAGAAAACTGTAATTTTTTCTATCGTAACGAAGGAAATGTGGAAAAATCTGAAGCTGTGCCTGCAAAAGGAGATGAAGATTGATGTGCCGGGAACGGGAATTGCTTTTATTATTCCCCTTTCCAGCATTGGAGGAAAAAAGGCACTGCAATTTTTGACAGCCAATCAGGATTTTCAGAAAGAGGAGGAGACTGAATTGAAGGGTACAGAAAATGAATTAATTGTAGTAATTTCCAATCAGGGCTACAGCAATGTAGTCATGGACGCGGCCAGAGAGAAGGGAGCCAGAGGCGGTACCGTGATACGTGCTCAGGGAACCGGTATGGAAAAGGCAGAAAAGTTTTTAGGTGTTTCTATTGCTGCCGAAAAGGAAATTATCTTTATTGTAACCAAAAAAGAAAAGAAAAATGAGATTATGAAAGCAATTATGGATGAGGCAGGCTTGGAAAGTAAGGCCAGAGCCATCGTTTTCTCCCTGCCTGTTACCAGTACTGCCGGACTTCGTCTTCAGGAGGAAAATCTGTCGGCAGAGGATATATAAAAGGTATCTGCCAGCAGCAGCCAGTTTGCCCGAAACAGATTCATAATCTGCCAGTATCCTGCACCTCTCAGACCATATTCCCGGATAAGAGAAAATTTTTCCTTCAGGCTTCGTACATCCTCAAACCATACCTGATGGGAAATGCCTTCTTGTTCATAGGTAAAAAAAGGGGACATGGCTACCTGGTCAAACTGGATAGCTGCATTGTTAGCGATGGCGATTTCTATTGCCTCTGTATTGCTGATGGTGCGGGCAGAAGTGACACCTCTTTCATAGGGGAGAGGCCAGTCATATCCATAGTTGGGGATACCCAGATTGATTTTATCAGCAGGAATACGGGTAAGTGCATATTCCACCACTTCCCGTACCTTGTTAATGGGGGCTACTGCCATAGGAGGACCATAAGTATAGCCCCATTCATATGTCATAAGCAGCACATGGTCGGCGGCCTCTCCCAGCAGCTGATAGTCCTTGCCGGCATAGAGCAGACCCGGCTGATTGTCAGAGATTTTTGGTGCCAATGCTACAGAGACCGGGTAGCCCAGACGATTAATGGCTGTGCGTACATTGGTTACAAAATCGGCAAAAGCAACTCTGTCTTCTGCCAAAATATATTCAAAGTCAATATCTACACCTTCAAAGCCTTTTTGGCTAACCGTTTTCCTTAAATTGTCAATAAGAATCTGTTGTACTCCACTATCATTTACTATACTGTTGATGAGACTATTGTTAAATCTGCCATCGGAACCAAAGGGAGTCAAAGTTAAAATAGGAGCCGTATCCTGTTCCCTGGCTAGAGCAATCATCCAGGAGTCGTCCAGTGGAGGGGGAATTAAAGCTCCTTCTGCCGTAAAGCCATAAGAAAAGATAAACAGACTGCTAAGATAGGGCAGAGTTTGCGTAAGGGTAAATTGACGGATAAAAGGATAGGCATAGCCTCCGGTAAAAATAATCGGGCGTTCCTCCGGTCCCGGCTGGGTATTGAGCAGCAGAGCCTGCCCCAAAGCCAGACGGTAAGGATAAGAAAGCTGATTGTTGTAGATGATAGAATCTGTAGAGATACCGTAGGCAGAGGCAATGGTATCAATGGTGTCTCCCGCTCGTACAATGTAGATGGTCATCACTGTCCTCCAGTGGGGATATTACTATTTATCCATATGTCAGGGCAGGAAAAGTGTGACACAGTCTCTGCACACCTTGCACCTGTAGGAGAAATTTGTTATCATATAAAAAAATGTAAAAAAAGAGGGTTTAAGCGTTCGGTAGCTGGACAATCAGTTTGGGAA
>JAFXJR010000031.1 GCA_017532145.1 Lachnospiraceae bacterium
CTGCTGCATCAATCAAATCCTGGTCTGATTTTTCCAAGGTTTCCTTTGCGGTGTTTAAGGCATTGATAAAAGCTGTCTTTTCTGCTCCATCCTGGTACTTGGACAAATTCACCTTTCCGGCTGCTGTAATCGCATTCTGAAGAGCAGTATAATCTACTGGCACCTGATCTGGCTGATCTGGCTGTTCCACTGGCTTTAAGGCTGCCTGTGCCTTAGTCAGTGCTTGGACTGCTGCATCAATCAAATCCTGGTCTGACTTTTCCAAGGTTTCCTTTGCGGTGTTTAAGGCATTGATAAAGGCTGTCTTTTCTGCTCCATCCTGGTACTTGGACAAATCTACTTTTTCTGCTGCCTTCACCGCTTCCTGAAGGGCTGTATAGTTCACCATGGGCTTTAATACCGTTATAATACATTCGGCAGACACACCCACTGCATTGGTTGCCTGAATCGTCACTTTTCCTTCTGCTATAGCAGTAACCACACCATTTTTATCTACAGTAGCAATATTTTCATCTAAGGATTTCCATACCAGTCCCTTGACTATAGTACCCTCTGCATATTCAGGTATCAGCTTCACTCTGCTGCCCGGATCCATGGTCTGATCAGCCAGCGTAATTGACTCAGCTAATCTCTCTACCTTCAGTGGCATCACTTCTGCAATCGCTGCAAAATTTCCCTGCCCCTGCTCTACAGAAATCTTAATATAACGGGCATTTTCTGCTTCTTCCAGCAATACCTCAATCCATGCACCACCTCTCTGATTTTCCTCAGCTACCGGGATGCTGCTTCCACTAGCCAGTACAGACTGGTTTTCATCCAGTATAGTATAACTAAACTGATGTACTAATCCATTGTTGGCACTTGGTCTTTGCTGGAATTTAAAACCTCCAATCTCTGTCACCTTACCCAAATCCACGGTAAGTTCAGCTGGTGTCTCCTGACTAACATTCAATCTGTTCGAGGAATACTTGCTGTGCCAGAAAGTACCGGAGTTTCCATCTACTGCTTTTTCTGCTCCTGCCTGTTCTGAGACCGTCTCGTCAGAGTTAGCATCAGCACTCATTTCTCCCTCTACCGGAATATCACTGACTACCTTTTCCTCTACAGTAATCGTAAAAGTGAGGGTAGTATCATCCGGTAAAGTAGCCGTCAGAGTAGCTGTACCAGCTGACAAAGCCTTTACCTGTCCTGCTGCCTTATCTACAGTTGCTACATCATCATCACTGGAGGTCCAGTTAATCTGTTCCAAGTTGCTGCCAAAGATATTGGCTACCTCTCCCTTGTAGAGAGTTTCTTTATCCAGAGTCGCTGTAATGGCATCCTTCTTTTCTCTAATGACCAGGTTGTCAAGAACGAAATCTACCTCTCCTACTGCTACCTCTGCATCCGATACACCAGACAAGCCACCGGAATTCATATACAGTCCAATCCAGGTCAGACCATTACCATGTCCGGTTACTTCCATCTTTACATGCTGGGTGGCAGTTGCTGCTGCCAGCCTGTTTTCTGCTGCCGGAGCGATATAAGTATCTGCATTTCCAATAACCATAGCATACGCCTGGTTGGTAGTCGTCTGATAATCAAACTCTACCTCATAAATCTTGCCTGGCTCAAAACGGAAGTTTTGAGGTATGGTCTGATAAACGATACCATTGGTCTTGCAGTGATGCTTCAAGGACCAATCTCCACTGATAACATCATCGATTACCTTTCCGTTCCATCCCTTCTGCGTATAAGGAGCATGCAACTGGGATAGATGAGTTCGGGGATCGGTCACGCCCTGTGCGGAACCCAGTACAAAAGGATAAAGTCCCTGTACTACCGTTTCAAAATCCTGTTCAAAGCTGCCATCCTCCTTAAAGTTATCCAAAGACTTTTCTACAATACGAATATCATCCATATAGGTGGAGCCTTCCCCTGCCGCTCTGGAAAGCGTCAGCTGTGCTGTATCACTTTCTGCAGTAAAGGAAATCTGGATACGCTGCATCTTTGTCCCATGCTTATTATCACATTGTACATAGTTGCTGACAATGGAGCGGGTTGCATAGTTGGAAAATGTTGCCTCTCCCACGTCTACCGTAATACCAGCTTCCTCATCACTATTATTTTCTACATAAACCTCAGCTACATAGTCTGTACCTGCTGTCAGTCCATGAATCGTGGTCGTCACTGCCACATCCATATCGGGACTGTTAAAGGCCAGTCTCTGGTCACCGGTATCCGCCTTTTCTACAACGACTGCTGGATGGGTAATGTCTCCTGACCACTCGTCTGCTGACAGACTCTCTCCAACTGAATATCCATTAAATCCGGGATCCACCACATAGTCTGCTTCACCAAAGTCTGCCTTCAGGGTCTTTACTCCTGCTTCCTTTACCACCACATAGGCTGTAGCAGCATTAGCTGTCAGTGTTACCTGTCCGCCGGATACAGCAATGGTTTGAGCATTGATACGTCCCTGGTCGGAAAGCTCGTACATGATCACACTTTCCAGACCTGCCCATTCTGCCGGCAGCTCCCAGGTAGTAGTGCCACCCTCCAGATTCCAGTGATAGAGCTTTAAGCTTCCGTCATCATTATCATCCCAAGGCAGCAGATAGGTCACATCCTCCAGCACCTTTTTACCGTTCATTGTAATAATACGCTCAATATTCGTATCTGAACGTTGTTCTGTCTTTCGGGTAACGATTACTTCATCACCTTTATCGTTCTTCAGCGTAATCTTCTTCTCTTGATTGCCTACCGGTGAAGTTTCTTCCTCTCCATAGTTTTCCCAATCCGTTACATAATAGTGCTGCAGGAATCTGGTGGGCAGGTTCTGGTTAAAGGTCTGCACGATGTAATCGTTATAGTCCTTATCACCTGTCCAGCCTTCAAATCCATAGAGACCATAACCACCTAAAAGCGGGTTGTCAGCCGCTCCCCTAAAATCAGGATGGTTTAATACCTGAGAATCCCTCTGGTCGTTACGAATAAAGCGAATAATACTGCTATTGAAGCCTTTGGCTGTAGCACCACCATAAACGGCATCGGTAGACCAGTGCTGCCAGGTAGAATCATATTCACCTTCTGCACTAAATTCAGTGGTGAATCTCCATCCCAAGGAACGAAACTCCTCAGCTATCCTTCTGGTTTCCCAGGCATCCTGATACCATACATCCAGATAGATGAAGTCCATATTATCTTCACGACTTTCTGCATCCTTGCGAATTTCTTCCTTAGAAGCCGTTACCTCACCCTGAGAATCCAATACTGCATCTGGCCACTGTCTTGTATAGAAGCTGGTTCCATTGATTCTATCATAGAGCTGTACCAGTCTCTTCCATCTTGCCTGACTGGCAAGATCCCAACGCTTGTCGATAACATTAGACTGATCCAGCCATCCCCAGCCATTGCCAATAGGCTTCTGCAGCATTTCCTCATTAAAGGAAGCTGCCTCAGGATAGGCCTCCTGTGCATTGATATGAATACCAATCTCTGTATGATAATCGTGAGCAATCTTAATCAAATCCTGGAAATCTTCCACACCACCTTCACGCTCCGCAATATCTGCGTACTCAGAGTTAGCAGAGTCATGACCTTCATTACCATAGCCTTTGAGTACTACCGACTGGGGCAGACCGTCGGTAGCCAGGTATACCTTTTTAATGTTGTCTGCCGTAGCCAGGAAAGGATTGGGTGCCATACTGGCAAAGTTCATGACGATACGGTGGTTTACCATATCTTTTACTTTCTCTGAGCCATAAGGAATGTTCATAATGTCCCGGTAAGCCAACGCACCGTCATTCCAGTCGATATCTCCATCTTCATTGGCATCTGCTGCAATGGCTACCTTGGCACAGGGAAGCTCACTTACCGGATAGGTTTCATACTTTGTATTAGCTGCTATCCAGGCCTGTCCGTTTCTGTCTCCCAACTCATAGTACCAGGGGGCACTGGTTAAGCTAATGGTATCGGCTCCATTGTTACGAATTACCCTCTTGTCCCCTTCTGCCTCGGAATTACTGAACAGTCCTGCACTCAGGTTTCCATTTTGAAGAAATCCATACAAATATCCCTCAGAATCCATCGGTACAAAGCCATCTTCAAAATCTAAGAATCTATCTCCGCTTACTGTAGTAGTAGTAGAAGTCTGTGCTCCGGCAAAATTGGCATTTTCCTCCACTGCATCTACAGTTAAAAGATTCAGCCCTGGTACATCAATGGTAGCAATAGCAGGACAACCATCAGCCTTTGTCAGTTCTGTTACCTGCCAGGTAAGATCATTGCCATCCACACTAATCTTTACCTTCATGGTTAGATTAATACTGCTGTTATCTCCAGTTCCCACACACTGCAGGGTATATATTCTGGAGGTAGCTGTGGTTTCTCCTACGGTTACTGTAGGAGTAATCTCTACTCCATTAATAGCCACCGTTCTTAAATCCGTTTCATTTCCCCTAAAAAAGACACCATTCTTCTCCTGCCCATTCTCCAGCATCTGGTATCTTGCTACTAGAGGGAACTGCTTACCAATATATACCTTCATCTCTTCTGACTGAAGGGTATCATACTGGCTTAAATCCAAGTCAGGCTTTGACTGCATCTCCACATCCTTGGTATTACTGCCACTGTTTGTTATCGTTATCTCCCCGGAAAAAGCCAGATATCCTGGTTTAGTTACTGCCATAGCATATTCATCAGCCTCTAAACCAGCAAGACTATATGTACCATTTTCATCCGTTGTGGTACTATTGGCACCTACACGAACCACCGCACCGGCAATCGGTTGATTATCTGTATTTTTTACGGTACCGGTCAGGGTAAAAAGAGGAGCTACTGTCTCTGCTTTCTCCTGCCCTTCACGCTCTGCACAAAATCCCCAGGTATCTGCCATACAGTCCTGATTATTATACTTTACGTTTGCAAAGGAAATGGAGGTTCTGCCATTGGTCTTTACACCAAATTTACCATTGCTTCCTACTGCCTCTGCAAAATTAATCAACGCCTGGTTGGTCACACGTACGGTAGTGTCATTCACCGTTACCGACAGAGTCTCCCTGTTCAGGGAAATAGACATCTTCAGTTCTTCTCCCTCTGTTGGCGTAGGCAGACCTGAAATCCTGGGATAAGATGTTGTACTGCCAAACTTATACTGATAATACCACTGGCTTGAGCCATCATAACCCACATAGAGCCAATTATTGTCATCCACATAGCTATAGAATACACCCCAGTTATTGCTGGGCTTTACCGACAGAGACAGTTCTCCTGCTTCTTCCATCCTCTTGGTATTATTCATCAAAAAGATAGGTGCAGAAGTGTCAGGATTTCCATAGCTATGTCCACCACCATTATTGGCACCACCAGTAATGGTAATCCATTTACGCCCTGTTGCCTCCTCAGCAGTAACTATCGGCTCTGTCTGCTGTTTACCCATTGCTGCTTCTGATTGCAGCGTTCCCACTATCTGGTCGGTCACGCCTGTTTTTATCACTTCCTGTGCAGCATCCATTTTTTGTATGGAATTATTTTCTATTGCCGCATTTTCCATGGGAGCCTTTACTGCTTTTTCTGTCTCTCCCACTGAAAAAACAGTAGTCTCCACTGCCTGTGCAGTAAGCGGTGCCATCTGACTGATGGACATTACACACGCCATCAAAAGAGCTGGAAACGCTTTTTTATTTTTATATCTTGTCAATTCTGGTACCCCCTGTTCCTTTCTGAAATCTTGACATCAATAGCCAGTCTCTTCTGTTCCCCCTTTCTTTTTTCCCTTTATCGGTTACCATCCGATACCTTACCCTTTTATTTACTGGCTGTAACTATAGAAAAATTGTAACTGTTCAGTACATCATAGTTACTATGTAAAAATCCATGAAAATCGCTGATGGCGATGGGATTTTTGCTCATTGCAACTACGTTTTCCTACGGTCAGCACAGCAAATATGCAAACCTACTGAATAGTTACGAACAATTTACAGTTAGTGACATTATATCAAAAAAAATAGCAGAAGTACAGCATCTTATCCGTTAAAGCAATAAAAACAGAGTGCTAAGAATACCGATTTTCGGAATTCTTAGCACTCTGTTGGGTTGGGCTGTTCTTAAAATAACAGTCGCAGCTCGTAGGGGAATCGAACCCCTGTTTCCGCCGTGAGAGGGCGGCGTCTTGACCGCTTGACCAACGAGCCAGATAAGCAAACTTTTTTGTTTTTTCTTATTTCGTTTGCCGACTTCGTTAGTATATTACAAAATCCAAAATAATGCAAGCCCTTTTTTTAATTTTTTTAAAAAATTTTTATATTGCCTTTCTCCCCTGTTTACTCTTCCCCTAATACACGCTTCAATGTATCAATTACCTGCTCTGTCTCATAAGGCTTGGGAATAAAATCGTCTGCCCCAATTTTAATGGCACGGACAATCTTTTCCTTCTGCCCTGCTGCCGTAATCATAATTACCCTTGCATTCTCATCCTCTTTTTTGATAATTGCCAGAGCATCCAGACCATTCATCACAGGCATGGTAATATCCATTGTCACTGCATCCGGCTTTAACTCCTTATACATGATGATACCTTCTTCGCCATTTGCCGCCTCCCCTACAATCTCATGTCCGGCCTCCTCCAGCACCTCTCTTAAAATCTTACGGGATGTTCTTGAATCATCTACGATTAAAATCTTAGCCATTATTATATCCTCCTCACATTTTCTACCCGCTATACCTTGAGATTAACCTCTGTGTTCATCGCAATTACCAGCTTGACCTGTTTGTTTTTAATATAAATCGGTATAATCAGCAGCTTATCCTGTGTCTCAGCCACTCCGGATTGATAATAGGTAGGAGGAAGCATATCCAGCCAGACTCCCTTGTAGCTCAGCGAAGAAGCATTTAATCCATTGATACAGTTGATAAATTCACAGATGGCATCAAAGGAGAACAAATCCATATGTTCAAATTCTTCCTTGGCAAAGGATTCAGCAATCTCCAGCAGATTGTCGCCTTCTCCTGCCAATCCCAGCAGAATAGAGTGTTGTCCCTCTACATTCTGTAAAGCCAGATTTTCAAATTCATAGCTATCCACCTCATAAGAGGGATCCATCGCTATTTCACTGTCAATCAATCGGATAATCGTACGGATTGCCAGTCCAATCAAATCAGAAGCAATCTTATTACTGGTCTTTACATAAAGAGGTAGCATCCGATCCACGTCACCACTTTTAAAATTCTCCATATCGGTGTTGGTAAAGCCAAGCTCCCTCTGATACAGCTCTAAGGCACTTTCGATTTCTTCCA
>JAFXJR010000032.1 GCA_017532145.1 Lachnospiraceae bacterium
ATAGGGATGAAGCTGACAATTAGGGAGTTGGCTGTCTTTTCCATGCTGGGTGCCCTTATGTATGCTTCTAAGATGATAATGGAGCTTTTACCCAATATTCATCTATTGGGAGTGTTTACGGTGGCTTTTACCGTGGTCTACCGAAAAAAGGCTCTCTATCCCATTTATATTTATGTGTTTTTAAATGGAATGCTGGCTGGTTTTTCTACCTGGTGGTTGCCCTATCTGTATATATGGACACTGCTTTGGGGAGCAGTGATGCTCTTACCCCGGAAACTACCTAGAAGGCTAGAGCCGGTAATCTATATGGTGATATGTGCATGCCATGGTTTTTTATTCGGTACATTGTATGCACCGGTTCATGCTTTGATGTATGGGCTGAATATCCAAGCCACACTGGCCTGGATTGCAGCCGGGCTACCCTTTGATTTGATTCATGGAATAAACAATTTGTTCTGCGGTCTGTTGATTTTACCGATTATTTCAGTGCTTAGGCTGGCAGAAAGAAATGTACCATCCAATCTCTTATAGCTAGTATACCTTGATACCCTGCCCAAGAAAGCAACTTTCGGGCAGGGTATTTTATTCTATTGAGGAAATGGAGGGGTGTAAAAAGGAATATTGAAGGGCATTTGCTTCCTCGGTAGTCAGTACAGAGAGAAGAACATTACCTTCCTTCCTTACCCATTTTTCACCGCTGTTGTGTCCGGCTGTTTCCGAATGGATACTTTCACCAAATTCCTGATGAGCCAGTTCCTGAATCTGACGAGCCAGCTCTGCCACCTGAGCAGCATCTGTACCCTCATAAAAGAAGGCAATAGCCACTAGCTGGTTGTTTTCATCGAACATATATTTAATAGTTCCCTGGTGGTCAAGATAGGTGGCAGGAAAAAGATAGGAGCTGCCGCCATAGACAGATACGGTAGTTTCAAAGGCTGTCTGTTCCAGTTTCTGCAAATCCTCCAGAGTATAGCTCCAGTGTGCCTGACTAAAGGGAGCAGGAGGGACAGACGACTGTTCTTTGCTGCTACAGGCTGCTAAAGACAGAAGCAGAGGGAGAAAGAAATAGAGAAAATAGGTTTGAAATTTTGTGAACATAGTTTATCCTTTCACTACTTTGTAGTTTTATAAAAATTAGTTTTCATAAACTGTTTCGGGGTAATTTCCTTATATTTCCGGAAGGTTTTTATAAAATAGCTCTCATCGTTAAAGCCACAGGAAATTGCAGCTTCCCGGATGGAAATATCCTTAGTGGAAAGCATTTCACAGGCACATTCAATCCGGTAATAATTCAGATAGTCGATAGGCGTGCGATCCGTCATACTGCGAAAATAACGACAGAAGTATTTGGGATTCATACCGGCAATCCGGGACAGACTGTCCAGAGTAATATTGCTGTCGTAGTTGTCAGCAATATAAGCCAGTACCTTTTTGAGAGAGGCTAGGCGCTGGGAGGATACACTGTCTGTTCTGTTTTCTTCATAAAGATGTTCATGGATAATAATTCCCAATAAATGATATAAATAGCCCTGTACCATAAACTCATACCCGGTCTGGCGACTGCTGAGAGATTCACACAGTTGGGTAACGATAGGAAGGATACGGACACTTCTGGAGGACAGATGGGTATGAATCGTAATATTCTGCTCCATAACATCACGGATAATTTTTGTACAGGCATGGTTGTCCTTGAGCAGAATCCCCAGGTCAAATACGATACATTCATAGATACAGTCGTGGGGAATACCTCCATGAAACATACCTCCGCTGATAAAGATGACATCGTTGGAATGGTATACTCTGGTATCCTTTTCCAGATTCAGATGGAAGGAGCCGGAAATAATACGAATCAGCTCATAGTGGGGATGCCAGTGGTAAGGCATATGGTAGCGGGGACTATGAGGTGTCTGATGGTAGAAGGCGATGGGAAAGTTAAAGGTTCCCTGAATTTTACGTTCTTTATAATCAATATATTTCATGGCGATTACCCAGCCCATTACATTTTGGGACAAAATAGATGGTTGATAGGTGTACTTAGTGCAAAAAAGTGAATATTCTACAATTTTTTTATATTATATCACTTTTGTTTTAAAATACCAATCACTATAATAATAAATATAAAATAACAGTTACAAAAATAAGGAGGAGTTTCAAATGGCAGAGAGCAGACTGATTGGCGGATACCCTGTAATTGGTATCAGACCTACAATTGATGGACGCAGGGGCGTTTTAAAGGTACGTGAATCTTTGGAAGTACAGACCATGAATATGGCAAAATCCGCTGCGAAATTATTTGAGGAAAATATAAAGTATTCTAATGGAGAGCCGGTAAAGGTAGTTATTGCAGACACAACTATCGGACGTGTGGCAGAAGCAGCGGCCTGTGCAGAGAAGTTTAAAAAAGAGGGAGTAGATATTACCCTGACGGTAACTCCCTGCTGGTGCTATGGTGCAGAGACCATGGATATGGATCCGATGACCATTAAGGGTGTATGGGGCTTTAATGGTACAGAAAGACCGGGTGCCGTATATCTGGCTTCCGTTTTGGCAACCCATTCACAGAAGGGACTGCCTGCTTTTGGCATTTATGGACATGATGTACAGGAGGCAGACGATACCTCTATTCCTGCTGACGTAGAAGAAAAGCTGTTAAGATTCGGCCGTGCAGCAGTAGCAGCGGCTACCATGAGAGGCAAGTCCTATCTGCAGATTGGCTCTATCTGTATGGGAATTGGCGGATCAATTATCAGCCCTGAGTTTATTGAGGAATATCTGGGCATGCGTGTAGAATCCGTGGATGAGGTAGAAATCATCCGTCGTATGACAGAAGGAATCTATGACAAGGCTGAGTATGAAAAGGCTTTGGCATGGACGAAGGAAAAATGTATTGAAGGCTTTGATAAGAATCCGGAGGAACTGCAAAAGACCAGAGAAGAAAAGGATGCTGACTGGGAGTTTGTCGTAAAGATGATGGTAATTATCAAGGATTTAATGAATGGTAATCCCAATTTACCGGAAGGCTGTGAGGAGGAGAGGGTAGGTCATAATGCCATCGCTGCCGGCTTCCAGGGACAGAGACAGTGGACCGACTTCTATCCCAACTGTGATTTCCCGGAATCTATGCTGAATACCTCTTTTGACTGGAATGGTGCAAGAGAGCCTTATATTCTGGCTACAGAAAATGATGTACTGAATGGTCTGGGTATGCTGTTTATGAAGCTGTTGACCAATCGTCCTCAGATGTTTGCCGATGTGCGTACCTACTGGAGTCCTGAGGCAGTAAAGAAGGCAACCGGCTATGACCTGGAAGGAATTGCCAAGGAATCCGGTGGATTTATCCATCTGATTAACTCCGGTGCCTGCTGTCTGGATGCTAACGGTGCAGCAAAGGATGAGAATGGTAATGCAGTGATGAAGCCCTGGTATGAGGTAACGCAGGAGGATCAGGATGCGATTCTGGCAAACAGTACCTGGAACTATGCGGATATCGGCTACTTCCGTGGCGGTGGCTATTCTTCCCGCTTTGAGACTACTGCACAGATGCCTGCTACCATGATTCGTCTGAATCTGGTAAAGAATCTGGGACCGGTGCTTCAGATTGCAGAGGGATG
>JAFXJR010000033.1 GCA_017532145.1 Lachnospiraceae bacterium
CTGTGCATACGATGGGGAGGAGGCATTAAGTCTGGCCAGAGAAAATGAATACGATATCATTCTGTTGGATGTGATGCTGCCTAAGCTTACCGGCTTTGAGGCATACCGTAGAGCAGGTAAGAGAGGCTTTTTTACTGGCCAGAGAAGAAGGCTTTGACAACATTAATATGGATATTATTCTGGGACTTCCCGGAGAGGATGAAGGGGATGTACACCATACTGTGTCACAACTGGCAGAGATGGGTCCCGACAGTTTGACTGTACATTCGCTGGCAGTAAAAAGAGCCTCCGGAATGGGACAGTGGATAGAAGAAAACGGAAGGGAATCTCTGAAGAATACAGCTACTACCATGGCTATTGCAGATAAGGCAGCACAACAGATGGGGATGAAGCCTTATTATCTGTACCGGCAGAAAAATATGTCTGGTAACCTGGAGAATGTAGGCTATGCCAAACCAGGGAAGTATGGAATCTATAATATACTGATTATGGAAGAAAAACAGATGATTGCAGCTTTGGGAGCAGGAGGGATTTCCAAGATGATTCTACCGGATGGCAGAATTGAAAGAAGTGAGAATGTAAAGGATGTAGGGCTATACATCCAGCGTATTGATGAAATGCTGGAGAGAAAGAAAAAGCTTTTTTCTCCACTTTGATAAAGAATATAGTATGAAGGAAAGGATGACATCAGATGGCACTGAGTAAAAAGCCGGTTACTGGCATGAAGGACATTCTGCCTGCTGAAATGCAGATTAGGGATTATGTCATTAGTGTGATTAAGGATACCTATAAGAAGTTTGGATTTACCTCTATTGAGACTCCCTGTGTAGAAAATATTGCTAACTTAAGCAACAAGCAGGGAGGAGAAAATGAGAAGCTGATTTTTAAAATATTAAAAAGAGGAGAAAAGCTAAAGCTGGAGGAAGCAAAGGGAGAAGAAGACCTGGTGGATGGTGGTCTGCGTTATGATTTGACCGTGCCGTTAGTACGTTATTACTCTAATCATGCCAATGAATTGCCTTCGCCCTTTAAGGCACTGCAGATGGGAAACGTGTGGAGAGCCGATAAGCCCCAGAAGGGACGTTATCGTCAGTTTATGCAGTGTGATATTGATATTTTGGGAGAACCCTCCAACCTGGCAGAAATTGAGTTGATTTTAGCCACCACAACCACTCTGGGCAGACTGGGTTTCCAGAACTTTCAGATTCGTATCAATGAAAGAAGAATTTTAAAGGCGATGGCTGCCTACAGTGGTTTTTCGGAAGAAAGCTATGATACGGTGTTTATTATTCTGGATAAGATGGATAAGATTGGAAGGGAAGGTGTGGCTAAGGAATTGGAAGGCTGTGGCTTTTCTACAGAAAGCATCCAAAAGTATTTAGGACTTTTTCAGGGAATGGAGGAAGCAGAGAACAGTCTTTCTTATCTGGCCGACCAGCTTAAGGAGGTACTGGAGCCAGAGGTGGAAAACAGCCTGACCGAGATTATAGAAAGCGTAAGAGCCACAAAGGAAGCCAATTTTGAAATTGTCTTTGATCCTACTCTGGTGCGGGGAATGTCCTATTATACAGGAACTATTTTTGAGATAGCCATGCCGGAATTTGGTGGTAGCTGTGGCGGTGGTGGACGATATGACAGGATGGTAGGAAAGTTTACAGGAAAGGATGTACCAGCCTGTGGATTTTCTATCGGTTTTGAACGGATTATTCTGATTATGCTGGAAAATGGTTTTCAGATACCAGGAGAAAATAAGAAGACTGCTTATTTAATTGAAAAAGGTGTTTCTACCCAGGAGCTATGCCGGATTATTGCTCAGGCTCAACAGGAGAGGGCAGAGGGGACACAGGTATTGGTAGCCCGCATGAATAAAAATAAAAAATTCCAAAAGGAACAGTTGACTGCAGAAGGATATGCAGAATTTAAAGAATTTTATAAGGAACCTTTGAAAAAGTAAGGCATTCTGATGGAGCAATAAGCAGAGACAATTTTAACCAAATCAAGAAAGTCCCCCACTTCAAGTATGCTAAGTAATAAGTGGGCTAAGGGGATTGATTACTTTGTAATGATGAGGTTATGAGCAGGTAACGAAATTCAACGAAGTTGAATTTGCGGATGGTGAATATCCGCTTTGATTAGAGGAAAGGGACAGGATAATAAAGATGGCAGAAGCAATGAAAGGATTGAAGAGAACTCATCGATGTGGAGAGTTATCGCTGGCCAATGTGGGAGAAACAGTAACCGTTATGGGCTGGGTACAGAAGCAGAGGAACAAAGGCGGTATTATTTTCGTAGATTTAAGAGACCGGGCAGGTTTACTGCAGATTATTTTTGAAGAAAGTGACTGTGGAACAGACAATTTTGCCAAGGCAGAGAAGATGAGAAGTGAATTTGTAGTGGCTGTAGTGGGTACTGTGGAGAAAAGATCCGGTGCAGTCAATGAAAATCTGGCTACTGGAGAAATTGAGGTTCGGGCGAAGGAGACGCGTATCTTATCTGAAGCGGAAACCCCTCCCTTTCCTATTGAGGCTGATTCCAGAACTAAGGAGGAGCTGCGCCTGAAATACCGTTATCTGGATTTAAGAAGACCTGATTTGCAAAGAAATTTGATACTGAGAAGTGCGATTACAGCCAATATCCGAAAGTTTTTAACACAGGAAGGCTTTTTGGAAATTGAGACACCGATTTCGGGCAAGTCTACTCCGGAGGGAGCCAGAGACTATTTGGTACCCAGTCGAGTGCATCCTGGTACTTTTTATGGTCTGCCCCAGTCACCCCAGCTTTTTAAGCAGCTGCTGATGTGCTCCGGTTATGACCGGTATTTTCAGATTGCTAAATGCTTTAGAGATGAAGACCTGCGTGCCGACAGACAGCCGGAATTTACCCAGGTGGATATGGAGCTTTCCTTTGTAGATGTGGAGGATGTTATTGATGTAAACGAAAGACTGATACAGTTTGTCTGCAAGGAGGCTATTGGGCTGGAAGTAACCCTTCCTCTTCCTCGGATAAAATGGATAGATGCCATGAATCGTTATGGTTCAGATAAGCCTGATACCCGCTTTGGCATGGAACTGCAGGATGTTTC
The DNA here is from genome assembly GCA_017532145.1 of Lachnospiraceae bacterium. Lineage (GTDB taxonomy): Bacteria > Bacillota > Clostridia > Lachnospirales > Lachnospiraceae > Kineothrix. The sequence continues at coordinate 3,083 of JAFXJR010000033.1, forward strand.
AGAAGCAGTGGCAGGCTGTGGCTTTGCGGTATTTGCTTCTGCCTTGGAAAATGGCGGTTCTGTCAGAGGAATTAATGCGAAAGGACAGGCTGCCATGCCCCGGAAGAAGATAGATGCCTTAGTGGATATGGCAAAGGGATATGGGGCAAAGGGATTAGCTTATCTCTGTATAGATGCCGATGGAAACTATAAATCCTCCTTTGCCAAGTTTATGACTCCGGAGGAGATGGACAGACTGGTGGCAGCCATGAAAGGAGAAAAGGGAGACTTACTGCTGTTTGCAGCTGATAAGAATCCTATTGTATGGAGTGTACTGGGAGCTATACGTCTGGAACTTGGAAAACAGATGGAATTGATAGATTCCAATCGCTTTGACTTTTTGTGGATAACAGAATTTCCACTTTTGGAGTGGGATGAGGAGGAAAAACGATACGTGGCTATCCATCATCCATTTACTATGCCTATGGATGAGGATTTACCGTATTTAGATACAGATCCGGGAAAAATTCGTGCCAAGGCTTATGATATTGTATTAAACGGTGTGGAACTGGGAGGCGGTTCTGTGAGAATTTTCCAGAATGATATTCAGGAAAAAATGTTTGAGATTCTTGGCTTTGAAAAAGAGGATGCCTACAATCGTTTTGGCTTCCTGCTTAACGCCTTTAAGTATGGAGTACCGCCTCATGCAGGTCTGGCTTACGGTTTAGACCGTTTGGTGATGCTGCTGGTACAGGGAGACAGCATTCGGGATGTTATGGCATTCCCCAAGATAAAGGATGCCTCCTGTTTAATGACCAATGCACCGGATATAGTAGATGCAGCTCAGCTACAGGAGCTGGGGATTCAGCTTAATGAAATAGGAGTGAGTGAAGAATAGGATAGACGATGAGCATAGGACAGCAGTAAAGGTAGTGAGAAAGCCTTACTGCTGTCTGTTTTTAAGCGAATCAGGGAGAAGTTCCCACTTTAAGTACACCAAGTACTAAGTAAGGTAAGGGGAATTCCTTATGTCAGGTTATGCGCAAGTAACGAAATTCAATCAAGTTGAATTTGTGGATTGTGAATATCCTCAAAGCAGACATTATCATCCCCGATTTGTAAGTTTAGAGAATTGATATTAGACTCACCTCATGATACACTGAAAGGGCAGGAAAAAGAAAAGGAGGCACAGAGGATGAAGGGACACTATCAGTTTGAAGCAGCTGCTGGAGACAGACAGGATGAAAATCTGGTTAGGGTGGATTTTAATACTGCACGAGCTGTGGAAAAGGTAAGATACGGAAAAAATTATCTGTTTTATGAAGGTGGAATCAGGAAGTGGCTGTATGTCTACTACAAGGATATTGTATGGGCCTATCGCCGTCAGGGAGATATTTATGGTAAGCTGGGATATGTAGGAGGCAATCCGGATATTAATAATCTGATGATTGTCACCAGAGACAAGAAACGGATTGGAATTCCTGTGGAGAAGATGGAAAATGTATTAAAGGGTTTGGATATTATTCATGCACGGAATGCCTTTGTGGATATAGGATATACCAAGGAAAAGGAAGCAAGATATTTATAATGGGTTGTAAGGATGTAGAGTCATGCAGACGGATATGATAACAGACCAGAGAAGTTTTTTCTAAAGCAGTCTGGAAGAATAGCAGAAAGGATTCGACAGCTGTGGATCAAGGAAAAGAAGGAAGAACCACTGCTGTCAGAATATCCTGTAGAACTGAAAATAGAGAGTAACCGTTACCCAAAAGAGTCCAGAATACCATCAGCAATGGCTTGAGCAATTTCTGAAAAGCGGCTGTCAAATAGGGTATTGTCTTTGTCATTGTTAATAAAGCCGGCTTCCACAAGTACGGCAGGCATTTGCGTGCTGTTGAGGACTACCAGATTGGGTCTTTCGCTGACTCCCTGGTTGACAAATCCCACAGCTTGCAGATTTTTATTGATATTTTCTGCCATTTTAGCGGCTGCACTGTAACGATTGTAGATGAGGGATTCTATACCGGTATATTGATTGGGATAGACACTGGAATTGCGATGAATAGAAACAAAATAATCAGCCCCTGCAACGTTGGCTTTTGCCGCCTTCTGTGCAGGGGTATCATAAATGTCAGTGGTTCTGGTGTAGATAACGTCTACTCCGGCATTCTCAAGTAGCTGACCTACAGCCAGTGTGAGACGCAGAGCATCATCCTTTTCCTGTCGGCCATTATAGGTAGCACCAGGATTAGCACCACCGTGACCGGCATCTAAAACGACTGTATATGCCATAAAGATCACCACATATTCTTCTTTAAGATAGAATATGCAAAAAGCTACAAAGTGGTGTCAAAGCCTGCTTCTTAAGGACGACAGTAGGAGCAGGCTTCATAGCCTGCATTAATAATCTGCTCGCGGGGAGCAGTTCTGGCAGAATAGTTTTCATCAGAAATATTAGCAGCATAGTCGCAGGTTTCATAGTGAAAAAGATTAGAACCCAAATCCATAATGTAATGGTATTCAATATCCAGTAAGGCACTGCTGTCTGAGGAGGCGGTTGCAGATTCTGGCTGTGCTTCAGAGGCAGAATCAGTAGAAACAGCAGGAGAAGTACTGGAAGAATCTGCAGAAGAAGCTGCTTTAGTTCCTTCCTCAGCCTCAGTAGCAACAGGAGACACTCCCTCAGGAAGCTCTATAGGATTACCCTGTTTATCATAGACTAAGCGGGATGCATCTTGAGAAGCTTCAGAGCCGGCAAGAAGGTTTTGGGGTAAAGAAGGGAAAACCTGACCACTGTATTCTGCATAAAGAATAAAGCCTACCAGTACAACGGTACAAAAAAGAAGAAGTCCTAACAGTGAATAAATGATTCGTTTTAATGTTTTCATAGCATTTTCCTTAGTTTTTTAGTATTTTTTGAGTCTTTGGGATGTCTTTTTTATATTTTATCATTAAGTGAATAGTTTTTCAATGAAAAATATCAGTGATTTTTCATATAATTGTACAGAGAAGTTACTTTTCACACGACGCCACGCACTTTGTTGCGGGGCATGGAGAGAACACATAAATTCAGCAATGCATCGCCTGATTCGCCGTAGGCGACTTTATATGCAGGCGATGCCCGTTGCCATTTACAGATCAGCTGGATGACGTGTGAATAGCAACACTGAGAAAAGTTTGACATTTTTTGCAAAATTATGCAATAATAGAGTCCATAATTTATATGAGCCAGAGCTTATCCTCCTCTTTTTAGAGGAAAGATAAGTGATTCTGGCTATCAACTGAGTTGTTGAATATAGTTCAATAGTAAGAAAGGCGGATTACATAATTGAAAAAATATAATACGATCATTTTTGACTTGGATGGAACGCTGCTCAATACATTGGAGGATTTGCTGGGCAGTGTAAATTTTGCTTTGAAAAAAGCAGGGATGGATCTAAGAACTTTAGAGGAAATCAGAGGGTTTGTGGGAAATGGAGTGCGTCGACTGGTAGAACTGGCTGTAGGAGAGCAGCAGGGCAGATTAGAAGAGGTATTCCAGGACTTTAAGGAGCATTATGCCCTGCACTGCAACGATAAAACGGGACCCTATCCTGGAATTTTGGAGCTTTTGGCCAAATTAAAGGAAAAAGGGTTTCAGATGGCCATCGTTTCTAATAAATATTATGATGCGGTACAAGAGTTGAATCAGCTGTATTTTCAGGAATTTATTCCGGTAGCAATAGGAGAAAAAGAGGGAATTAATAAAAAACCCGCGCCGGATACGGTGGAGGAAGCACTCAGGCAGCTGGGGAGCAGCCGGGAAAACTGTGTCTATGTGGGAGATTCTGAGGTGGATATACAGACAGCCCAAAATGCAGGGATGGACTGTATTGTAGTAACCTGGGGATTCCGAACGAGAGAAGAACAGGAGAGGGCAGGCGGCAGGGTGTTTGTCGATAAGCCCATGGAGATTTTGGAGTTATTGGGGGAAGGATGACAGATAGGGAAACTTTGTCACTATGGAGAGAAGCATGACATAATCCCATAGTAAGTTTTTCTCTATGAGAAATGGAAAGCTATTATTAGTCATTCTAGACAATAGCACATGGCGGGAAAAGAGCCACTTTCTTTGGAGTATGGAATAAGTGATGGGAGAATTAATATTGATAATGAAGGAGTGGAACTTGAAAGTTGCTCTGTAAATATATGTGAATTTTGCTGATAATGAGGCAATCTGTGGAGTTAGTATGTGCGAATTTTGTATAGTGGAATAGATGCTTCAGAAAGAAAAACAGAACAAATATTTGCTATTTATTTGTTATCAGAGTTACAACCTTAAACATTATTGGTAGGAATCTTGAGTCATAGTATGGCAACCATTAAAGCATAGGTCAATCAAAGGGGAAATCGGGAAATGAAATTTCATTTCCCGATTCCCCCTTTTTTCTAACTATCTTTTTCCTCTGAAGGAGTCGCTTCCCCACTCTCTTCTACAGCTTCCGGCAGTATCATCAGCACCTTCTTAATCCGGTTCTGGTGGATGCCCTTGACGGTCAGCGTAATATTGTCCTTGGTGAGAATGGTTTCCCCATCCTTGGGTAGTCTATCCAGGTATTCAATAATCAGTCCGCCAATAGAGTCATAGTCTTCAGATTCTAAAGAGGTATCTAAGGCATCGTTAATATCGTCCAGTTTCATGCCTCCCTCTACCAAATAGGAATGTTCATCCGTCTGCTGGATAAGCTCAGCCTCATCCCCATCGTATTCATCCCTGATCTCACCCACAATTTCTTCCAGTAAATCTTCCAGAGTAATCATTCCGGCAGTGGCACCATATTCATTTAAGACAAAGGCTACATTGGCAGCAATCTGTCGCATTTCCATCATTAAATCAGCCGTTCTTTTGTATTCATAGGTATAGTAGGCTTCTCTTAAAATATCTTTAATATGGAAGTTCTTTCTGTCGGATAGCAAAATAAAGTCCTTAATATTGATAAGACCAATAATATTATCCTTGTCTTCCTCATAGACAGGCAGCCGGGTATACATATGTTCCTTAAAAACAGCAGTTACTTCCTCATAGTTCATATCCAGACTGACACTGACCATATCAATACGGGGAATCATGACATCCTTAGCCACAGCATCACTGAAGTCGAAGACATTATAGATAATTTCCCGCTCTTCTGTTTCAATAACTCCATCCTCATGACTGACATCCACATAGGTTTTCAGTTCGGTTTCTGTCATCAGACTTCCCTTTTTATTCATATCAATGTGTAAAATACGGGAAATAATGGTAGAAAGTCCATCGATAATATACACAACTGGAGTAAAAATCTTCATCAGCAGCAGGATAATACCTGAATAAGCAAGAGAGATTTTTTCAGAATAATGTATCGCTGTATTTTTAGGCAGAATTTCCCCAAAAAGAAGAATAACCAAGGTAAGAATACCCGTGGCAATTCCTACAGCATAGCTGCCTAAAACGTTGGTAGCAAGGATGGTGGTAATAGAGGAAGCAGACAGATTGACAATATTATTTCCTATAAGAATGGTACTTAGCGTTTTGCTGTAGTTATCCAGTATTTTCAGAACTCTTGCTGCACCTGCATTGCCTTCATCGGCCAGTGCCTTAAGGCGTACACGGTTGACTGTGCTGAGTGCAGTTTCAGCAGAAGAAAAGAAGGCAGACAAGCCCACCAGAACGACAACGATAATCAATTGTATGGCATCAGAGGTATCCACAATTTCATCACTCCTTAAGTATGTTTTTATATCAAATATTACAATATTGTATGCAGTGTGTCAAGTTATAAACAGATGTGGAATATATATAAGTGTAAGTGAAAAATTAAATCAAAAATACAGGAAGGAGATAGAGATGGGGAAAAGGGGAATGGCAGTGGCAAGGAGCAGGAAGGGAGAAGGTGCAGCACCTGTATCAGCAGGTATGGGAAGCAGCGAGGGAGTTATCTTTATGCTGAAAGGACTGATTATTTCTTACATACTGACGGCAGGGCTGCTGCTTTTACTGGCACTTTTTCTGTATCGCTTCAGCTTACAGGAAAAGGTAGTCAATATCTGTATTATACTTATCTATATTGTAGTTACCTTTTTTGCCGGTTTCGCAACAGGAAAGAGGGCAGGAAGCAGACGATTTCTCTGGGGATTACTTATGGGTATTCTGTATTTTGGTGTACTTGCTCTGGTTTCTTTGGCAGTTAATCGCAACCTACAGGATATTTCCACTAATTTTGCTACGGTATTTATGCTTTGTGCCGGAAGTGGAATGTTGGGTGGCATGGTAAGTTAAAATTGTTTATATAAAAAAGCTTTTCCTATGACCGAAACTGTGTTATACTACAAGAAGTTTAGAAACAGAAGGAGGCTGTGTGATGAAACATATCAAAACATTAAGCACAAGGGATTATAAAGAATCCATGAAAAAGGGCGGTTGCGGAGAGTGCCAGACATCCTGCCAGTCAGCATGTAAAACCTCTTGTACAGTAGGAAATCAGAGTTGTGAAAAGGTAAAATAAGCAGGATACAGAGATTTCGTAAGCAGCGATTCTTATCGCTGCTTATTTATGTGTGTGTCAGGTGATAAGCAAGTAACGAAATTCGACAAAGTTGAATGGGAGGATGGCGAATATCCACTTGGACAACGGGACTTTAACGAGAAAGAAGGAAAATGGAAGTGATACATCAATACAAGAACAATGGCTATAATATCGTGCTGGATGTGAATAGTGGATCAGTGCATATCGTAGATGATGTGGTATATGATTTGCTGCAGATAGCAGAGAAAAATGGTGGGGAAGGTATGGAGTCAGAGCAGTTGATTGAGCAGGCAGAAAAACTGAAGCTGGACTATTCTTCTGAGGAAATTCAGGAAGCTGTAGAAGAAATTCAAGCATTAAAGGAAGCCGGAATGCTCTATGCACCGGATGTCTATGCCGATTATATTGGAGAGTTTAAGCAGAGAGACACAGTGGTCAAGGCTCTTTGTCTGCATATCGCTCATGATTGCAATCTGGCCTGCCAATACTGTTTTGCAGAGGAAGGGGAATACCATGGACGGAGAGCCATGATGAGTCTGGAAACAGGTAAAAAGGCTTTCGATTTTTTAGTAGCTCATTCGGGAAATCGAATGAACTTAGAGGTAGACTTTTTTGGGGGAGAGCCTCTGATGAACTGGCAGGTGGTAAAGGAACTGGTGGCCTATGGAAGAAGTCTGGAGGAGCCTTATCATAAAAAATTCCGTTTTACCCTAACCACTAATGGGGTTCTGTTAAATGATGAAATTATAGAATTTTTAAATCGGGAAATGAGCAATGTGGTGCTGAGTCTTGATGGGCGTAAGGAGGTCAATGACAGAATGCGTCCTCATCGGGGAGGGCAGGGCAGCTATGAGGAGATTGTGCCAAAATTCCAGAAGCTAGCTGAAAGCCGGGGACAGATGAACTACTATGTGAGGGGGACGTTTACCAGAAACAATCTGGACTTTGCAAAGGATGTAATGCATCTGGCTGATTTAGGATTTGAACAGATTTCTGTAGAACCAGTAGTGGCAGAGGAGACGGAGGAATATGCTCTTCGTCCAGAGGATTTAGCGGGATTGTTGGCAGAGTATGATAAGCTGGCCGTGGCACTGCTAGAAAGGAGAAAAACAGGAAAACCGGTGAATTTCTTCCATTTTATGATTGATTTGGAAGGAGGACCCTGCGTGGCTAAGCGTCTTTCCGGCTGTGGATCAGGGACAGAGTATCTGGCAGTAACTCCCTGGGGCGATTTATATCCCTGCCATCAGTTTGTGGGAAAAGAAGAATTTCTCATGGGAAATGTAGAAGAAGGAATAGTACGTTCCGACATCAGTGGAGAGTTTAAGGTCTGCAATGTGTATGCCAAAGAAAAGTGTAAAAGCTGCTTTGCCAAGTTTTATTGCAGTGGAGGCTGTGCTGCTAATTCTTATAATTTTCATGGAGATATCAATGATACCTATGATTTGGGATGTGAGCTGCAAAAAAAGAGAGTGGAATGTGCCATTATGATGAAGGCAGCCATGGCTGATTTATAGGTATAGGGTAACTATTCAGTAGGTCTGTACACTTGCTGTGCTGACCTTGGGAAAATGTAGTGAAATGTAGTGGTAACAATGTAACTGTGATGTACTGAACAGTTACAGCACAGTGAGTAAAAGGAGCAAAAGTACAAGATGAA
>JAFXJR010000034.1 GCA_017532145.1 Lachnospiraceae bacterium
ATACCAAAGCTGCCATCTCCCAGACCGGATACAATCTTGTTCTGGTATGCCCAGATAATCGCATCACTGTACCACTTACCAGCAGACACATCAGAAAACTGTGCCTTATAGGTTACTTGAGGTTCACCTGCCATACGGTAGAGTACGGTAGCAAACATGGATCTGCTCAGCGGACGGTCAGGCTGGAACTCGGTTGATGCACCAACTGCTCCCATAATATCGTTATCATAAACGTATTTTACACTTTCATGCTTCCAGGTACCATTCTGCTCTACATCGGTAAAGATCCAAGGCTTAGCCTTTGCAACTGCCTTCACGGCATAGTCCTTAGTAAAGTTTTTGCCTGTACCCAGTCCATTGACTACAGTAGCACGGATTTTCAACGTACCTGCTGCCTTTGCTGTAATCTTCAGACTGCCATCTGCTGCAGTGGTTACTTCTGCCTTGGTTGCTCCCTTATCGGTTACTGCCAGTGTAACTTTTTTATTGGTAGCATTGGCAGGGGTTACTGTACCCTTTACTGTGGTAGCCGTACCTACCTTAATTTCGGCAGGAATACCGGTTACTGCAGTTACCGGTACCACAGTGGTATCTGGTGTATCTGGCTTATCGGCTGCCTTCACCGTAATCGTCAGTTCGTTACTGTTAGCTTCGCTTTCTCCATTTTCTGCATGGTATCTTAACTTAGCACCTTCATAGATAGGATCCACGATGGTAATTATGTCAAAATCTTCCCAGGTACTCTTACCCGCCATACAGATTTGCCATCCGTGCTTCTCTACTTTTAGATCAGACTTTACTTCAGGTTCATCTATCTGGAAGGTCTGTCCCTCTGTAGGCTGTGATTTCCAGGTAATGTTTCCTACGCTGATTCCCTTACTGATAAACTGAATTTCATAGGTTACTGTTCCATCCTCACTGCCATTTTCAGGTGTGATAACAATGGTTGCCACTCCGTTCTTGCTGGTAGGCTGAATAATCGTAATAGAAGCATTGTTGGTAGCCTTTGCTATAATTTCAGGAATCTCTTCATCCATACCCAACTCTATCTCATAAGGTGTGCCTGGGGTAAGTTCATCCTTAATATTCTTTCCGCCTACCATAATCTCTTCTACAGTAAAGCTATCATTAGCCTGAAGCTCATAACCATAAACCTCAAACTCCTCCAAACCTGTCCACTGATTAGCCTGAGGGGTCAGAGAGATACGAATAATGCTGGTAGCTACCGGCTCAAAGGTAACGTCTACCATCTTCTTAAAATCTTCCAGTGCCGGAACATTAGGCTTTGTACCTGTGTAAGTAACCTCAGTCCAATTGTCTGCATCCTTTAACGGAGAATTTTCAGCCCATCCACGAACAAATCCATTACCTACACTGCTGGACTGTGTGCTTAAGGTTGCATTGTACTCAAAACCGTCCGGTCCTGTATAATACTCAATCTTATAGGAAGCAGGCAGTTTTACCTTATTGGCACCTGGTCCATCCTCTTCCATAAATCCTACAGACACCTTATTTATCGTCTTCTTTTCTACGTTGTTTCCACTGCCTAAGATAACACCCATCCAGTTATTATCTGTATGATACACGCCTCTCTCCCAGTCACTCCAGATAACCTTAGAGCTGGTGGAGGTAAATGTTTTATTCCCATCCGTTGCATTAAACGGATTATCTAAACCAGAGCTTACAAAAGCAATCGCCAGAGGCAATCCTGACTTTGAAGTATTTAAAGCCATATTTGTAGTAGATACTGTAGCTGTTGCCAGTCTGATACTAGCTACTGCCTTTAAGTCTGTGCCTTCTACTGTACCCTCTACTTTAATAATTGTTCCTGCTTCTCCCTCAAAGCTTACTCCTTCCAGATTCCAGCTTACATTAGCCAGTTCTTCTGAACCATCACTCTTATAAACAGTTATCTGTCCAGGCAGTCCAGGGGTGGTTCCTACTACCGCTACAAGGGAAATCTGTTCTACGCCCATGATTCCTCTTACTACAATACGAGCGATAGGCCTTAAGCTTTCTCCTGCCACTTCACCAGTCAGGAAAAATTCTCCTGCCTTCGCATACTTTGCTTCTTCAATTGCCGGCCAGCTTACTTCCATCTCCTCTTTCGTTCCACCGGAGAGATTTGCTGTTACTGTACCGGGAAGAACTGGTGCGATTCCTTCCTCTGTATTAACCTCTACCTCTTCAAAGGATACTACTGATAAACCTGTATCGTTAATGGTAAAGTACAGACGCAGGGTTCCGCTGTAACTGCCAATACCCTTAATCAGCACTGCTGCTCTGGTTCCCGGCTTTACATTGTTCTGATAAGACAGGGTATAGTCTGTATCCTTTACCAGTGCTGTGCCACCTTCCTTTAAGGTTACAGAAGGCTCAGGAGTAATCTCCATACCAGTATAGTCATAAGCTGTCTGCTCTAAAGCAGCCTGTGCTACGTTGAACAGGTCTACAGAAGGAATACATACTCTAACCTCTGATGCAGAAATAAACTTATTTGCTACATCACCTGCTGTAGCCGTACCATAGAGACGAACATACTTTGCTTCTACCTCAGGGAAAGCTGCAATCTTCCAGTTTTTATTCGCCTCCCAGTTACCGGTTTTTACTTCTTTCCAGCTATTTCCATCTGTGCTGACTTCTATCTTATATTCGGTAATAATACCATTGTTATTACCGCTCTGTCTGGGCAGATACCGAAGAGCATTGACAAGCGTAGGTTCTTCTAAAGTTATCTGGATATATCTCTGATCTGGAGAACCTGTTAAATCTGCATTCCAGTTACTGTGCCAGAGTGTGCCTGTTTTATTATCCACTGCATTAGAGGCAGGCTCTGTTCCCTGCTCACTACCTGCTGTAGCAGTAGTCTTTGTATAAGGATAGTCATGAGAAGCATCATCAGCAGCCATATTGCTTGCTTGACTCTCTCCCAGTAAAATTTCAAACCTTCCTCTGTTCGCCTGATCCTCTGACTCTGTCAGAATCACAATCTTATCATTATAAACAGGAAGAATCGTGCAGCTTGCATTATCTTTACCAACTACCTCAATATTCTCTGAAGACAGCTCTGCAGTAGCTGTTCCATAGCTGCCTGCCTGCAATATAGTTTCTTCCACGATACGACCATCAACTACCAGTTCCTGCAAGCCTGCAGCATTTCCAATACCAAATTCTGCTACACCTACATAAAGCTCAGCCTCCAGCAGCTTCACCGTGCTGTCAAAATCCAGTTTTAACCAAACTGCAGGTACCATATCAAAGCTGTATGTTCTGATGGTTTTGCCTTCTTCCTTCGTATTTGTTACTTCCGCGTTAATTTCCTGCCAGGTAGTACCATCCGGAGACCAGGTAACAGACATTGTGCTGGAAACCGGTGCCGTATCCTTCAAATGAAGAACGACTTTATTAATACTCTGTGCAGTATCGTATTCAAATTTAATCTCTCCGGTTCCTGTCCATGCATCACTGTCTACCACTACCGCATTGTCGCGAATCATTTCCAGATCTGTGGACTTTTCTGCACCATAGTATACACCTGCTGCCTTAAAGGCCACGTTTGCTCCCTGCAGCACTGCTCCCTTGGAAACACGAATAGTTGCTGTAGGATGGAGAGTCTTTCCAAATACCTGTGCAGTTCCTGTTACTACATAGGTTCCCTCTTTACTGGTATCTACTTTTGTGGTATCCCATTCTACCGGGAAATAAGCATCCAGAATTTCTCCATTTGCCATTACTGCCGGACGGGTTGCAGGTAAGTTCAACTGTGCATTTACCTGAACTGCCGCAGAATAATTCAATAACGCTGTTACCTCATCCAGTACGTTAATATATACCTTTACAGGAATATCATCAATTTTACCTGTCTGGGAAATAGTTCTTACTTCACTGGTATCTACTGTAGTAGAATCCCAGGCTACTGTCTTCATTTCCTCTTTACCATTGCTGTAGTTTACCTGCAGCTGTGTAGGCAGAGTCAGAGTAGCACCCTTCTTTACATAGTATACTCTGGAGTATTCTACACTAACAGGATACGTTTCTGTGGTGTCTCCTTCCTGTGCATCTGCAACAGTAGTTACAGTTACACTGCCCGCTGCCAAACCTGAAGAACGTGCTGTTACTGTAAAGGAACCAGCCTTATTTGTAGACTTTACAATTGCCAGCAGCTTACCACGAGATGCATTTCTTGTCAGACTCTGGTGAGAAGTATGGTCATTCTGCTGTCCATTATCCACACCAATAATTTCTCCATCACCTTCAATACTCAGGGTAATGGAGGGCTCAGCTGCATTGACAAAGTTACCATCCATATCCTGTACATCAATGGTAATATAGGCAAGGTCTTTACCGTCTGCAGTGATTTCTTTACGATCAGCAGTAACCTTCAAAACCTGTGCTGCTCCTGTCGTCTTTACCTCAGAGCGTCCTACTGTATCTGTAATTTCACTTCCGTCTGCATTATAGGCCTTAGCTGTCAAAGTACCCTCTGCATAAGGTACAGACCATGTTCTGTAAAGAGAAGTATGTCCGTTTACACCGGTTGCAGCCTGATAGGTATATCCTTGATGATCCGAGTTTCTGGTTTCAAAGAGCTTTGCACCCTGAGACTCTCCATTTAAGAACAGCTCTACCTTATGTGCATCACTATAAACTACTACCTCTACATTTCCACTGCCATCCTTTACTACATCTTCCTCATTCCAGGTAGGCAGAATATGCAGGGTATGAGACTTATAATTCCAAAAACTTCTGTACAGATAATAGTTATCTTTAGGGAAGCCTGTGGTTTCAATAATACCAAAATAAGAAGACTTCGGTGCTACATTAAAGTTACCTGTGGTGGAACCTGAGCCAATACCATTCCACGGAGTCGGCTCACCGATATAGTCAAAGCCCGTCCATACAAATTCACCGGCATTAGCATCCATGGTAATCGTTCTGTACCATGCATCACTGGCAACAGCACCCCAGCCAACAGAACTCTTATCATAGGAGGTCAGTCTCTGATTAGCTGTTTGAGCAGAGCCTCCCTTATAATCATAGACACCTCTGCTGTTTACATGGGATGCGGTTTCAGAACCATACACCTTCCAACCACTTTGACTATTACTTGTTATCTGAGCATTGGTTGCATAGTTAAAACCAAACACACCACCTGCCTCATGGATAGCCTGAGCAACCGCTTTCATGGGCTGTGAACCACCCTTTAACTTGTTATCTCCAAAGGTAACCAGAGCATGGCTGTCATTATCAACTTCCTTCACCCATCTAATCAAATCTCTAGCAATATCTGCATAAGATTTTGGATTTCCATTCTCTAATGTACCATTGTTAGCATGAGCTGAACCATCTGTTCCGGTTCCTTCCACAATCTCATTACCCAGAGACCACATAATTACACAAGGATCGTTCTTTCCTCTGTTAACCATGGACTTAATATCAAACTCTGCCCATGTCATCGTACTGGAACCGCCTTCGATTGTATTATCCGCTCCAATAGTCTGTTTAAACCACTTTGCATAGTCATTACTATTGCCATTTTTTGTCCATGTCCAGCCATCGAAGGCCTCATCGATAACCAGCATACCCTCTTCATTACAGATTTCCAGCAGAATTTCTGCAGCAGGGTTATGGGTAACACGGATTGCATTACATCCCATATCCTTTAAAATTTGTACCTGACGCTGGATGGCACGATACCATGCCTCAGAACCAAGCGCACCCTGGTCATGGTGCATACAGACTCCACGCAGCTTCATCTTTTCTCCATTCAAAGAGAAGCCCTGTGCAGCATCAAATTCAAAGTAACGGAAGCCAAAGGTAGTCTCATAGCTGTCCACTACAGCATTTGTACTATCCTTTACCTCTGTATGTATTTCATACAGATTAGCTGCACCTTCATCCCATACATTCCACAGCTTAGGATTATCCACAACAACAGTAGATTCTACTGTACCATCAGTTCCAGCCGCCAGTGTATCTACTGTCCCCTCCACTGTTTTCAGTACAGTATCACTGCCTTTTTCTTTAATACTGTGTACTACCTTTAAGCCAGATTTCTCTGCATCACTATCGTTTACTACCTTTGCCGTAATCTCAACTGTACCATTATTATCCTTAATATTGGGGGTCTCTACAGTAATACCATGGCGGTCAATATGTACCTTGTCTGTTACCACCAGCTTTACATCCCTGTAGATACCACTGCCGGAATACCAGCGGCTGGAAGGAACAGGATTATTCACCTTTACCGCAATAATATTTTCTTCCCCAAATTTCAACTTATTTGACGGCAGTTCAAAGGCAAATGCCGTATATCCATAAGGATGGCTTCCCAGCTTGTCCCCATTTAAATATACCTCTGCATTCATATAAACACCGTCAAACTCTATGGAGACACGCTTGTTTGCCCAGTTACTGTCTACCGTAAAGTTTTTCCTGTACCAGCCAATACCACCAGGAAGATAAGCACTCTCTGCCTCTCCTGCTGCTGTGTATTCCTGCTCAATACTATAGTCATGAGGCAGATCTACATTCCTCCAGGTAGAATCGTCATAGGCAATACCTTCCGCTCCACTGCTGTCGCCCAGATTAAACTTCCAGTGGCTGTTAAAATCCATGCTTCTCTCACTACCCATATACATATTGGTGTATACGGTTTCAACTGGTGAAGCTATCTGCGTACTGCTTGTGGGTACATCACGTCTTGCTTCAAACGCCAGCATATCCATTGGCATGGATCCTGCCAAAAGCCCCGCGGTCAATACTGCAGCTGCACACCGTTTTCCCAAACGATGCCATACTTTTTTGTTTTGCATTACTTTACCTCCTCCTTTTTTCAAAAATAACAGCAGCTGTAAGGGTATCACACAACTGCATACTCTTTTCTAATATAGCAGATTTTGACGATTTATTAAAGTGATATATGTTCTAAAAAAAACTTTTTCATTTTGTAATTTCTGCCAGTGTGAACTACCCATTGTCTAAAGCCAATGGGCTTCCTGCTTCGCAGACCTCGTAACCTACTATCTCCACAGGCGTTAATTCGGGCAGTCCCTGCCCTATATTGTTATTCCTTTTATGCTATTTGTCTTAATCCTTCTTCCAGTATATTCTTCGCCGCATTGATATCTCTATCGTGCTTTGTACCACAGACAGGACATCCCCATTCCCTTACTGACAAATTTTTCGTTTCTGTATTTTGGTATCCGCAGACAGAACATCTCTGACTGCTGGCATAGAATGTATCTATTTTCACATATTCCCTTCCATTCCATTTTGCCTTGTACTCTAATTGCCTTGTCAGTTCGTACCATGATACATCACTTATGGACTTTGCCAGATGATGATTCTTTACCATATTTTTTATCTGCAAATTTTCTGAAACTATCACTTGGTTTTCGCTGATAATCTCATGGGACATCTTGTGCAGATAGTCTTTTCTGGTATTGGTTATTTTCTCATGGCATACGGCTATCTTTTTCTTGGTTTTATCGTAATTTTGGCTTCTTTTTTCTTTGTGTGCTAACTGTCTTTGCAGTTTGATAAGTTTCTTCTCATATTTTCTGATGATTTTGGGATTTTCGTATTTCTTTCCATCAGAAGTAATACATAACTCCTTAATCCCTAAATCTATTCCTGTATTTTGGTTTGTATGTGGCAGCTCCACGTGTTCTGTTTCCACTAAAATTGATACATAATATTTCCCACTCGGAACTTGTGATATCGTTGCTGATTTTATCTGCCCACTAAAATTTCTATGCAATTTTGCTTTTACACCTTTTACTTTAGGCAATTTTACTTTGTTTTCTTCAAAATCTACTGTTATATTGCCATTCGTAAAATTTGTTGTATATGATTTATGATTATCATGTTTACTCTTAAACTTCGGATAACCTGAATGTTCCTTAAAAAATTTCTGATACGCAGCATCCATGTGATAAATTGCATTTGTCAGGGCAAATTTATCGACTTCTTTCAGCCATTCATATGCTTTCTTTAATTCCCTGTTACAGTAATTGTTACAATCTGTTTTACTGACAGACTTTTTCTCTTGCTCATAGATATCTTTTCTGTAAGCAAGTGTCTGATTATATACAAAACGGCAACATCCAAATGTTTTTGCCATCTGAATTTCCTGTTCTTTATTTGGATATATTCTGTATTTATATGCTTTTAACATTTACTGCCACCTTCTTTCTTAGCCCTGATTTTCTATGTACTTCTTTAACCTTTCTTCTGAAACATTCCCAACACTACAGGAAAAATATCCATCCGTCCAAAAAGTATGTTCTTTCCCGAAATGCTTTCGCCAATAGTTCGGATATTTTTTCCCTATATGGTATGTCGTATAACTTTTCATCAGGTTTACCATCTTACTGACTGACATTGTATGTTCCGTTTCTATCCTGTAATGAATATGATCTCTGTCAGTTTCCAGGTATTTGATAATGACTTTATGTCTTTGACCTATCTCATAAGAAAATGGCTTTATATCATTCGATATTTGTTGTGAAATCAGTAATTTTTTCCTATATTTACAGACAAAAATAATATGATATGGTAAGAAGTACTTGTGTCTGTTTTTCGATTTTCATGTTCCCATACCGTAAGTATATAACCATTTTCCACTTATGGCTACCTTAACCCACCGTCTAAAGCCCTTAACTTGACCCACAACTTATGAAATAAAATCTTTGTATTCTAAAAGAATATAAAATTTTTCAAGTCCATTCCAAACCGAAGACACACCAGGCATTCCATCGCTTGGTGACAGTCTTCGTCCACCTAACGCTGCAAGATCCAATATCATATCTTTTATTGTGTATGCTTTTTCTGGTAATATCTTCGTTTTCCTTGCTGCAAAATACAAAAGTTTTATTTCTTCTTTTTCTAAAAATAATTCTGCTGGTAAATCTGGGCATAGCTTTCCCAGATATGTCATATGCATGATTGGTAAGGATATTACCGAATATAAAAGGGTTAAACCATTCAATTTTTCATCACTTCTTACCTGTTTTTCTTCTATCTTGCAGCCATTTTTCAAAATATAATGAAACCGTTCTATTTTCCAACGTTGGATATAATTTCTTATTTGTTCTTCTCTATCTGCGTCTGTATTGATTTCCGCATTGGTAATTAAATACCAGTGTATGCCGTTTTTCTCTTTTGTTTCATGTACATAAATTACGGTAAATTCCCGTTCTTTTTCCAAATGTGCTTCTGTTCTACGATAGGGTTTCTTAATCTGTACTTTTTCATAATGATAGTCCATTTTTACCATTCTCGTTGGAAGATGTTCTTTGGGATTTCTACTCATTTGTATTGCCAAGTTTCCACGAACGGGAGATTCTTTCATTTTCTCAAACAAACGTTTTTCTTCTCCAATAACCCTGTTTTGAAACAGACGAATCAAAACGATTTCTTCTTGCTTTTTTGCCTCGGCAAACAATTCATAAAAATCGCCTTCTCTATCGCACATCGTAATGGTTTCTATTTCATTTGGTATTGTTTCATGACCTTTTCGCAACGTGGAAATCCATTTAAAACTTTCTTTTTCTTCGATGGATTTTCGTTTTCGTTGTTCGTCAGTCTCTGTTGTGTTTTTTCGCTGTTTTCTTGTCCTATATTCCTGATGCAGAAGTCCTAAAACAAGACCTTTTTGTGTTACTGCAATACAGGAATGTGCTAGCATACCTTTTTGTTTAGAGTCACAGTAGTATCCCATGTTCTTCCTTCCATCACGATACCCAAAGCTAAGTTCTGTTGTATCTTGAATCAGCAGTATTTTTTCATGGGAAAATTGTTTCATTTTTTGTATGGTTGCCTCAGAAATACTATGTAATCATTCTTCGTAAGACAATCCATCCTTTGAAAGCAATCGGTATACAGCCTTTGCCTGACTTCGTGAACCACATGCAGATAAAATGGACTTCCCAGGTTCATGAGAAAAGGAATCCATCATTTTAAAAAATCTCTTTTGTAATCTTTTATCGGAAAACTGCAAACCAAAAAATTCTTTTTCCCAACTAATATTTTCCCTCTAAAACTCTCCTTTTTTCTAATGATAACAGATGGAAATTAAAAATAGCAATATTTGTGGGTCAAGTTAAGTCTAAAGCCAGTGGGATTGCGGTAGCCTTATTTCAATCTTTCTGCATCCTTCGCAGCCGGCTAAACCTCTCCTTCATTCCTTCCGATACCTGACTAATCAGAGCCGCAGAAGCAGCAATTTCCTCTGTACTGGCAGCCAGATTATGGATTCTTTCATTTACCCGGTCTACAATCTGCATCAGGCGTTCAGCCTCCTGTGACAGAATATCCATAGCCTTTACGATTTCTTCCTTGTTGCTGTTGCTGCCCTGTGCCGTATCTTTACTGGATTCACTAAGATTCTTAATCTGGTCTGCTACCACCGAAAATCCCCTTCCCGCCGCTCCGGCCCTGGCCGCTTCAATAGAAGCATTTAAGGAAAGCAGATTGGTCTGATTGGCTATCTGCGTAATACTGTTATTATTCGCCTCAAGCTGATTTAACAGCTGATAGATACTCTCAAAGGACTCTTTCATTTTTTTGCAAAAATCCATCACATCCTCCATCGAAGCGCTGATGTTACTGCTTTCCCCGGCATTTCTGCTGTTTCCCTCCAGCATTCCCTGAATAGACAAATCCAATTGGCTGAAATCCTCGTCTGCCTCTTCCACCATACTGCCGATTACCTCATCCCTTTCCATAATATGCCTGTTCTTTTCTGCCAACACTTGTGCAGTCTCTTTTTCCCTTTCCTTTTCTCTTATGACCATATCCTTGGTATAATGGATACAATTCCCCGGATAATTACTTCCATTATGAATTGCTGTTGCCATATCCAGACAGGAATCGTATCCACAGGCACTGCAATTAATCCTGCGTTCTTCCTCCGTCAATTTATACATTTCCCCGAAAATTTCCTCCTGCTCCTGAATAGTAGGCATTTTTATTCTGCTTCCTGCAGATTTATCCGTATATTTTCTTACAAAATCCTCTGGATTCAGATGTTTAAACTGCCGATTCAGCAATGCCAGTCTCCGTTTTGGACTGAGCTTCTCCTGCCAGGCACTTCCTGGTCTATTTTTTCTGCTGGCCGACTTGATTTTCTGCATTTCATAAAGAATATCTTCGTTTTCTGTCTTCTCCTGCTCAATACCTGTCCCATAGATACATCCTTGAGAACAGTTTAAGGCATCTACCATAAAGGGCAGACTTTTTTTCTCCTTAATCCGTTCTTTATAATCCTCCAAAAAATGATAGATATGCTTCTCTCCTTCTATCTGACGGATAAACAGATTTTCACCGCAAAACCAATATATATTTTCCTTCAGTCCACCGGGCATTGGATAAATAGAGCCTAAGCCATATTCTATCTCGTCACCGGTTTCCTCCCCCCAGATTCTGTGTTGGCGTACATATTCCATTAAATGCTCAAAGGTTACATTATAAGAAACGTAGCCTCCCGTATTCGGGTCACTTATTTCTGCTTTTTTGGCAATACAGGGACTGATAAAGGCCAGCTTATCACTTAACCCCAGATATTTTTTCATATAAATTGCCGCACACATCATGGGACTATGTACAGGCATCAGTCTGGGCAAAAGCTCAGGAATATAATGTTCTATATAGTTTACCACTGCCGGACAGGGTTGGGAGATACCACCGGTAAAATGATGCTTGGAAATATAATGAAGATAAGCCCAGGTAGTAATGTCTGCACCAAAGCTTACACTAATAATCCGATTCACTCCCAGCTTCTTTAATCCACCCAATACCCTTTTATATTCTGCAGGATAGTTTGCAGAAAAGGCAGGTGCCAGCAGCAGACTAATCCTTTCCCCTCTTTTTAAATCCTCAAAAAATTTATCCGTGTCATCCCAAAAGCTTCTTGCCTTATGGTCACAGGCATCAAAACAGGCACCACAGGCAACACAATAGTCCGAATCCACTTCAATCACTGTCTTGCCATCCTTTTCTATGGCTCTATTAGCTGTAATAACCGGACAGACAGAAATACATCTGTTACACCCAATGCAATTTTCATTGGTATAAATCAACCCCTCTACTCCCATCCTTTTGTCCTCCCTATTGATACATCTACCTATTAGTACAAAGCCTACCAACAGCTTTTACTCTGTCGGCAGGCTTTGTCTTGTTTTCCTTATTAATCCTTTATTGTGAAACTACGGTCACTTTTCTCCATACTCTATTCATGATACTTGTTGGCAAAACGCATCAGCATAGCTGCACACTCTGCTCTGGTTGCTTCTCCCTTTGGATCCATACGGAAGGAAGTCTTTGCTTCATCGTTAGGCTTACCGGTAATCATCTCTACTGCGGTTGCCCACTGCATA
>JAFXJR010000035.1 GCA_017532145.1 Lachnospiraceae bacterium
ATTTGTGATAAATCCTTAATCTTTACCTCTGGTACATACTGCTTTCCTATAGGACATTCATTGGAGCAATAATAATTACATAAATCCGGGGTCTTATATCCCTCTGACATCACAAGAATTTCCCCTGGATGAGGAAGAGACTTTTCATTTTCTATCTTTTCAATCCGTTCAGGAGGTATGGTTCTCAAAATCTCACTGGCTTTGTCTCTGGATAGTCCCAGTTCCTCCCTTCTAAGCTGATATATATTTTTATTTTCCTTTACCGACAGCCGTCCCATTTCCCTTCAACCTCGTCTTTCTTATAGTCATGACCTCATTAATCTGTATATTATCTTAATTATACCATTTCCTCTTTCTGCTCTCAATCCCTTCTTAAGGAAACTGCTCCAACAGGGTTTAGTTTGCTACGTTTCACACCCATTCCAATCGCCACGCTGATTGGTGTAGAGTCAGTGATGAAATAGGGCGACAGAACCTACCTCTTGCGGAAGATTTCCAGCCAATATTCCCTTCCATCTGTCCTAATCGTCACTGCCCCATACAGAGAGGTCTGAAAAATCCGGCATTCTGCTTCCTCTAATCTTTCCAACAATTCTTTATGGGGATGTCCATACCAATTCTTTTTTCCACTGGATATAAAAGCCAGACCCGGCTGAAACTTCCGAAGAAACTCTTCACTGGTGGAATGTCTTGAACCATGATGAGCCACCTTCAACAGAGTAAGCCTGGTCTGTTTTTTCTTTTGCCCACTTTGCCAAAATTCCTGTAAATAGTTCTCTGCTTCCTGCTCTCCCTCTCCCTCCACGTCTCCGGTAAATAATCCGGAAAAGTTTCCATAGGACAGATGAAGTACAAGGGAAGACTCATTGGCATTCTCTGTCTGATATCCCCTGGAGGGATGGATGCAGAAAAAGGTCAGCCCTTCATCCTGTACGGACTGTCCCCTCCCCATATACCGCACAGGAATCCCTTTTTTTTCTGCTAAAAGAACCAGTTCTTTATACTGTTCATCCTGACTTTCCTCTGCTAAATCCGGCAGAATCAGATTTTCTATTTTTAAATTTTTCAATGGATATTGCTCCAATAAAGCAAGGATACCACTACAATGATCCAAATCAGAATGAGTCACAAATACTGCCTTAAGACAGCTTACCCTCTGGGACTTTAGATAAGGCAAAAGCTGATACTGCTCCACACTGCTTTTGGTAGAGCTGCCTCCATCAATCAGATAGTGCTGCCCACTGCTGCTTCGGATATAGATGCAGTCCCCCTGCCCCACATCCAGCATAGTAATCTGCAGTCCTTCCTCACCTCGTAATAACAGCAGACTCAATGCCCCTACTATCCATTGTAGTTTCCAGAAACGTGTCGTCTTTTTCCTGACCACAACCAAAACAGCCAACAAGCCTAAATAAACCAGGCATTGCCAAAGCTTGGGCTGTCCACCCAGATAGATTCCGCCGGGAATCTTTTCACAAAGCAGGCAGCAGGCTTCATAAAACCAGAGAATCCACTCACCCACTGAAGCTGCCAAAGCTGCCGCCACAGGCAGTATCTGCCCTGCCACCATGCAGAACAAACCGCAGGTCATTAATAGAGTCATCAAAGGAATCACCGCCAGATTCAGCAGTATAGAATAAATGGGGAATTGATAATAGAATATCAGATTGACCGGTAAAGTTACTAAAAAGACACTGACACAGGAGGCGAGAGACTGTTTTCCTTTTTCCCACAGTCTTTCCCCCTTTGTCGTTACCTTCTTTTTTTCTCTTTTACCATCTCTATCATAAATCACAGGCATAAATACGCCAATTCCTGCCACTGCTCCAAAGGAAAAGAGAAAACCACTATGCTCCACATACAGAGGCTGATCCACCAAAAGCAGTACGGCTGCCATGGACAATGCAGTAATCATATCGTAGCTGCGTCCTGTTACATCTGCCAGCAAATGGATAAAAAACATAAAGACTGATCTTGCCGCTGACATACTCATCCCTGTCATTATTGCATAGGTGCAAATAAGCAAAGTACTAAACAAAGCGGTAGCCTTTAGTGGGATGCCACAACGTCGCAGGGTTCGATAGATTCCCATTCCAATAATAGAAATATGTAGACCGGAAATAGATAGGATATGGATAATAGAGCTTTCCTGATACCACTCTTTAGTTGCCGGATCCAATCCATTCATTTCTCCTAACAGCATGGCCTTCATAATGGAAGCTTCCTTTGGTTCAAACACACTATCCAGAACTTCTGCAAAATGCCTCCTCAGTCTGAACAGTCCCTCCAGCCAGACACTGCCCTCCCTTTCCATTGCCAGAAAGCGGGCTTCATCCAGACGAAAATCCAGTTTTTGAATACTGTAGTATTTCTTCATATTAAATTCTCCCGGATTACCAGCTTCCGAAAAACATCTGACCCGTCCTTCCAGCCTGACTTTGCTGCCCAAATCCGGCTCTAATCTATTTTCTTTTGATAAGTAACACATAATCCTTTGGAAAGAAGCGTCTGAAGACTGTGATAATAATGTAGAGGCTTTTGCTTGTGTGATATCTTGTGATTGTATACTGGATTTTATATTTTTAGACTCTTCTGATGATGCTGTATCACCAGATTTCTTTAAGATATGAATTGAATGAAGATAGATAACCAGAATTTCTGATTCCTGAACTGTCTTATATTCCTTTTGGCAGACTCGTCCCTCTACCTGAATCTCCTGCCCGTCTAAACTGCTGAAATCCGGCAGTTCCATAGGCAGAAGCTTCAGGCAGACGACCAGTACGGCCACAAAGGCAAGACATAACAAACATAGGGGTCTTTTCATCCCTAGATTATGCCTCCTTTCTTTTCTATTGTTGTTGATTGGTAACTATTCAGCAGGTCTGCACACTTGCATCTTCCTCTACTCCACTGCGGTAATTAAATCCAGGTTTCGGTCAAATATTCCTGACAGGCTGATATTTTCCTTAAACATCACATTAGAATCTCCATTCACTGCAATCTGTACTCTGTTTACATTCGACAGCTCTATCAGGGAATTGGCAATAGAGTATATCGCTACCTCTGAAGTAACATGATTGGTCTGAAGTAAAAAATGTTCACTTAAATTAACATAGCAAGTGCCATCCTTTACCGTAACGCTGACTATCTTTGTGGCAGGATTAATCACAGGAAAAGCCACTCCCCTTACCTGATTACCCGGTCCTTTAATTAACTCCTCCAGCACCAGCTTTTCCATAGATACATTGGTACTGTATTCCAGAATCCGAATCACCTCTACCAGTCTGTCTCCCTTCTCATTAGCAAAGTATAGCCGAAGCTTTGCTTTTTCTCTGCTGTTAATTTCACTTTCTGTATTATCAATAAACATATCTGCTGACATAATCCCGATTACATTACCAGAGGCATCTGTCAGCGGTGAAGACTGGACTTGGAAGGAAACATAGTCTACTCCCTCTATCTGATTCATGGTACGCACCACTGCAGCCCGAATCAGTACCTCTGTAGTTACCGACTGCTTCTTATATTGCTCGTCAAAATTTAGAATAAGCTGTCCATCCTCTAACGAATAATCCAGCAGTTTAAACTCTCCAGACAGGGGAGCTTTCGCATTTGGCTTTTCCGGTATATCTGCCAGCTGCCCCAGCAGTTCCTCTATTATCCTGTCCTGTTGGGTTTCCTTTACCTTATACTCTCTGGCAAATATTCTGGTTTCTTCCATATTGATTACATAAATATTATAGAGACTATCTGTATCTGCCTGTTCTTTTTTTCCGCAGGATAGGAGACTTACCAGGCACAGCAGGAAACATAGCAGTCCTATTCTTTTTTTACTATCAATCATTCTGTCCTCCCTGTCAACTTCCCGCATAGGTAAGAGGAATCTTTACGGTAAAGGTAGTACCTTCCCCTTCTGTACTAAACACTTTAATAGACCCTCTGTGCATCAACACTGCAGACCTGGTAATTGCCAGTCCAAGCCCGGTTCCGCCGATTTCTCTGGAATGGGATTTTTCTACACGATAAAACCGCTCATAAATATGCTCATGAGCTTCCTTGGGAATACCAATTCCGGAATCCGATACCTTTAGGGTGAAAAACTGATGGTCTGCATCCAGTTCCACACTAACCCATCCCTGTTCTTTATTGTATTTAATGGCATTTTCTACCAGATTCGTAATAATCAGTGTCAGCTTTACCTCATCCACTTCTGCCATTACTGCCCTTTTCGTCTCAAAAATCACTTCAATATCCCTTTTTCTCGCAATGGGACTCAGTCTTTTTAAGATAATTTCCGTTAAAGCGTTAATATCTACCTGACTGATATTTAAGGATGCCGCCTTTTTATCCATCTTTACCAGAGAAAGCAGGTCATTAATAATCTTATCCTCCCTGTCTATCTCCTCTGCAATATCCACCAGAAACTCCCTGTATAGTTCTGCTGGTACATCCTCCTGTGCCAGCAGAGAATCTGCCAGTACCTTTACGGAGGTGATGGGCGTCTTTAATTCATGAGAAACGTTGGACACAAATTCCTGCCTTGAGGTATCGATTACCTTCATCTTATTCAGCAGCTGATTAAAGGCATCCACAATATGCTCTGTTTCCAGGCAGTCAGGTACAGAAATAGGCTCATCCGTAAAGCCTTCCTTTACCTCACTAATTGCCTTTCTTACCCTATCCAGAGGCCGAATCAATACATTGGATAAGAGGGTAGCAAAGGCCAGAATCCCAAACAGAAGCAAAAATTCCAATATTCTTGCATTTCTACTCAACAAATCCAACGTGGTTTGGATACTGTCTGTGGATACACTGGTCAGCATTACCCCACTTACTGCTCCTTTGGATTCCGTTTTTTGACTGTCTGTTTCGGACAACGGTCTGGTATTGATAATATTTCCTGTCTCAGAGACCTTATTTGTTGCCGAAGAAATTGGCAGTGCTTCTAC
Organism: Lachnospiraceae bacterium; assembly: GCA_017532145.1. Lineage (GTDB taxonomy): Bacteria > Bacillota > Clostridia > Lachnospirales > Lachnospiraceae > Kineothrix. The sequence goes on from JAFXJR010000035.1 coordinate 4,950, forward strand.
AATAGGAGTGATAATCTCTATGTATCCAAATTGCTCGTCATAATTAGAGCCTCCCACCCCCTCTTTTAAGCATTTAATTACCTCTTCTGATATAATGGTTTTTCCCTCACTGATTCCATAGGTATCTTTGATAATCTTCAGATTGGAATTGATGATAATTACTCGTCCGTCATACAGATTGGAAAGCTGCTCCATCTCTGCATTGATTACCTCCAAAGAAGTATCTGCCAGATAGTTGTAGGTAATCAGATGGTTAGCAATAATATTTAACTGAGTCTGTACATCGGAGGTTCTCAGACTGACTGCATGAGCTTCATAATTTTTCAATATCTCTTGCTTCATAATCATACAGGGAATGATGCCTGCCAGAAAGACAATAGTAAATATTCTGGCTCTCAGGCTTCTTAGAATCTTAAAACCTTTAATAATTTTCTTTATTTCATCCATTGCAGGACTCCGCCAGGCTATGCATAATAGTACCCTACCCCCCATTTGGTATGTACATACTTTGGCTCACTGGGATTAATTTCCACTTTTTCCCTCAGTCTGCGAATATGCACATCCACTGTTCTTACGTCCCCGGGATAATCATTTCCCCATATGATTTTCAGCAGATTTTCTCTGCTGTACACCTTATTGGGATTGAGGATTAACAGCTCCAATACCTCAAACTCTTTAGTGGTCAGATTGATTTCCTTTTCCCCAATATAGACCCTTCTGCCTTCACAATCTATCCGAATATCCTTGCTTCGGATTATTCCCTGATTTTCCTGCTCCTTTTCCTGCCGGATGGTTCGCCTCATAATGGCCTTAATTCTGGCCTTTACCTCCAAAATATTAAAGGGCTTGGTTACATAGTCGTCTGCTCCATATTCCAATCCCAATATTTTATCCATATCGTCCCCCTTGGCTGTAAGCATAATGATGGGTACATTGGAAAATTCCCGAATCTGCTGGCATACCTCAAAGCCGGTAAGCTTAGGCAGCATCACATCCAACAGAATGATATCGTATTCATTTTCTCTGGCCAGACTTAATGCCTCCTCCCCATCGTATGCACAGTCTACCCTCATCCCATCCTGTTCCAGACTAAAGCGGATTCCCTTTACAATCAGCTTCTCATCATCAACCACCAACGCTCTCTTACTCATCTCTCACCTCTTACACAAATCTTATCTTTTATTCGGGCAAACATCCCTTCCTTAATGCCCTCTACCTTCATAATCTCCTCAATGGAAGAAAATCCACCATTACTTTCACGGTAAGCGATAATACTGTCTGCCTTACCCTCACCTACTCCCGGCAAAGTACACAGCTGCTGCTTAGTTGCTGTATTAATATCCACCAATCCATCTGCTGCCGCTGCCTCTTGCTGCTTTTTCTCCAAAGCCCCTTCCTTGTCAGGAATCTCTATCTGCAGACCATCCTCCAACACCTGAGCCAGATTGACATAGTTCTGTTCTGCTTCCTGAGTAAATCCTCCTGCCGCCTCTACTGCTTCATAAATTCTGCTTCCTAGGGGAAGCTCATATACTCCAGGGCTGACCACCTGCCCGCAAATATGTACGAATAGAGTGGATTCCTCCACCCCATCCGCTTTAGTAACAGCCTCAGCAGAAGCTTTCTCATTCGTAACATTTTGATTAGAGGCTTCCATTCCCTTCTGTCCCGTCTCTCCCAGTAATTCATCTACCAGCACCATATCCTCAGAATCCAATACCACTGTTTCCCGACTGCAGCCAGTACCTCCTAATAAAAGCAGGAAAAAGAGAACAAGTCCCAACCTTTGTTTTATTCTTCTCATCGCATAGTCCCTTTCATTATCCATATCACTTTGTTCAGGAAGACCCCCTATGCGACTGCTCTTTCATTGTAAAATAATTACCCCTGTTTTACAAGTATCTTTTTACTTGTATTTAAAGAGTACAACTCCCACAATGGCAATCAGCATTCCCAGTACCTTTCTCCATTCCAGTGGTTGTTTTTCCACACCGAACCATCCCAGCAATTCTATCACATAAGCTACTATCAGCTGAGAAATAACGATAAGCATCACTGCCCTTGCCGGTCCTAAAAGCTCCATTCCCCGAATCACGGTATAAGTGATAAAGGCACCGATGGCTCCCCCCAGCAGCATATACTTTGGCTCTACCTTCAAAAGAGTACCAAAGGAAGACCTATCGGTAAACAGCCAGGCTACCAGACAGACCAACAGAGCCGTCAGCTGCACAAAGGCATTGGCCACCCAAATTCCTGATGCTTTTGTCACCTGTGTGTTAAACACTCCCTGAATACTCATCAAGGCACCGGAAATTAATGCAATAAAAAAACCAATCATATGGATCCTCCTAATCCTTCAGCAATTGCTTACCGGATTATTCATTCCCATATGACTGGAAAATTATTCACTATCCATCGCCTCTCTGCGCAACTCCTCCTCATCCAGATATTCTATTTCCCCTGTTTCCTCTGTCTCATTTTCTTCTAACTTCAAAACAGGCTCTATATAAGGTTGTCCCTGTACCTGTGTCATCATCTTTTCTGATAACAGACGAAGCCTTTCATTTACGTCTGCCCCATTCCAAATCTGAGAAAAGACTACCTCTAGTTCCATCCAAAAGTTACTGGTTTCCACCATTTTCGGTACAGGTATAGAAACATCATACTCATTAACAAACTCCTGCAGATTCATATTTCCATAATCCACTCCATAGCGTGCTGCCACCTTTCCTGACCTAGCATATAGAGTAGAAACATACTCACTGGTTAAAAATCTGGCAAAATCCTCTGCCAGCTTTCGATGATTGGTATACCCATTAATCACTATGCAGTTGGTAACGGAAAGGGATCTGGTCTGTAGTACCTCATCAATATCCGGTACTACAGCAATACTGTATTCATACTGGAATTCTCCTGCTGCCTTGGCCTCTTCCAACTTTGCCACTGCATCAGTGGTAGCCACAGTATAAACGATTTTCCCCTGTATAAAATCATTCAACACATCTTCATAACTGATTTCTTTTGTATCAATAGAAAAAAACTGATTCAAATCCTGATATACCTGCAGACATCGAATGGCATCCTTATTGTAAATATCCATATTTGCCGTACTGTCCCCAGCCTCACCACCTACATTCAGATAGTTACCTGCAAAAAAATAGTTATAGAAAATATCCGTAACGTCCCACTTAAAAATAGCCTCCACCTGTTCCGGTGCATCATATTCATTGGCAAAGCTTAAAATATCCTGAATGGTATTCGGTAAAAGTTCTTTTACCTTCTCCCTCAGCTTCTCCTCATCTACAGCAGGCTCGTTGCTTTCTTCCCCGATGTTCTCCAAATCCGGCATTCCCTCATCCATACCGGTCTCCAGTTCCTCCTCTGCTGTCGTCTCCACAGCCTCTGCTTTTATCTGACGGGCGGCAAACTCCTCCAGATAAGTTCTGTTATAAAGCAAGGCACTGGTTTCAAAATACCAGGGATAAGCAATAATATCTCCTTTATAAGTAGCCGCCAGCCTAGCCGCATCCGGATACTCCTCCTTAATATCATCCCATACACTTTCCTCTACCTTGGCAGCCAGCCCAGATAGATATGCCTTTTCCAAAGAATCGTTACTGATTACATACAAATCCGGATAAGCTTCTGACTGAAGGGAGGCTTTATTTATCCCTTCCAAATACTCCAATCCTGAGGTCAGTACCGGAATTACCCTGGCATTATGGCTCTCTCCATAGGCCACTGCTGCACTATTTAGATAGTCTGTTAATGCTTCATCCGTATACCAGAAATAGATTGTCTCCTTTTGATTTTCAGGAACTGATGGTTGATTTTTCTCCCGCTCCTTTATCGGCAGTCCAAAGAAGCCTGCTCCTGCCACTGCCGCTACTATACCTATTAACAGCACTGCTGAACATATTCTTTTTTTCAGATTCATTCCAGACATTCCTCCAGAATAGCAATCATCTGATCCACCTCTTCTTTGGTAATCACCAAAGCCGGCAGAAAACGAATAATATGTGTACCTGCATTAATCAATAAAAGTCCCTTTTCCAAAGCTTTATTAATGATATCCGCTACCGGACGGTCAGCCACCAGGCCCTGTATTAGTCCTGCTCCCCTTCTGGTCAGCAGCAAATCATACTTTTTCACCAGTTCATCCAGCCTTGTCTCCAGATAAGGAGCTACCCGATTTACATTCTCCAAAATCTGGTTTTCTTCAAATAAATCCAATACCTTGCTGACTGCTGCGGCTGCCAGAGGATTTCCTCCATAGGTTGTTCCATGGTCTCCACTGGTAAGAGAACGTTTAGCTACTTCCTCTGTCATCAAAAAGGCTCCTACTGGTACTCCACAGCCCAATGCCTTTGCCGTAGTCATAATATCTGGACGGATTCCATATTTCTGCCATGCATACATATATCCAGTTCGTCCCATTCCACACTGAATCTCATCCAGAATCAACAGAATATCCCGTTCCTCACAGAGTGCCTTTATCTTTTCTAAAAATTCCTGTGTAGCAGGATAGATACCTCCCTCTCCCTGTACTGTTTCCAGTAAGATTCCACAGGTTTTATCATTTACCAATGCCTCTACACTACTAAAGTCATTCATTTCTGCAAACTGAATATTTCCAATCATCGGCTCAAAGGCTTCTCTGTATTTGGGATTACCTGTAACCGATAAGGCTCCCATAGTTCTTCCATGAAAGGAATGATTCATGGCTATGATTTCATGATCCGTTTTCCCATCCTTTAAAAAAGCATATTTTCTGGCTGCCTTAATGGCTCCTTCCACTGCCTCTGCTCCACTGTTGGTAAAAAATACTCTGTCCATACCAGATACTCTTTTCAGCTTTTTAGCCGCCTCAATGGCAGGTACATTATAATAGTAGTTGGAGGTGTGAATAAGCTTGTCAATCTGCTCCTTTAAGGCATGATTATAGTCCTTATTGTTATATCCCAGAGCAAATACCGCGATACCGGAAACAAAATCCAAATATTTCTTCCCCTCTATATCATACAGCCAGGTTCCTTCTCCCCGTTCCAACACCACCTGATATCTATTGTAGGTATGAAGGAGGGCTTTTTCGGCCTCCTCAATATATGCTTTCGTCATCATTTACTTCTTCCTTTCTTTTCTTAAATCATTATGTCTGTTGCTCATCGGTTATTTAAGCTGAAATGCACTTACCATCTCCTCTAAATTGACTGCCTGCTGGGAAAGTTCCACACTTACTTCAGAGGTTTCCTGTGCTGCTACTGTGTTGCTCCGCACTACAGAAGAAATCTGATCAATTCCCGCCTCTAACTGCTCCAGCATATCGGCTTGAATCCGGGATGCCTCTGCCGACTCTGATACCACTCCCACAAAGGTTTCCATATCTGCCAGCACAGAGCTAATCGCTGCCATTGCATTCTGCACCATTTTATTCCCCACATCAATCTCTGTCATCGCCCTGCTGATTAACTCTCTGGTCATCACTGCTGACTGAGCACTATCCGTAGCCAGCTTTCCAATCTGGTCCGCCACCACGGCAAAGCCTCTGCCTGCTTCCCCTGCTCTGGCCGCTTCAATGGAAGCATTTAAGGAAAGCATATTGGTTTGAGAAGCAATCTCCTCAATAGAAGAAATAATATTTTCAATTTCTTTAGAGGTTTCACTAATCCGGTTCATTGCATGAGTCAATTCATTAATTTCCTTACGGTTTTTCTCCGCATTTTCCGATGCCATTCTGGCCGCTTCTGAAGCGTTGGCTGCATTCCTTGCACTTTCTCCTGAAATATGAGCAACACTTTCAATACTTGCATTCAGTTCCTCAATGGCACTGGCCTGGTCTGCTGCACCTTCTGCCAAATCCTGTGCATTTCGTGCCAGCTGCTCTGAACCGGATTTTACCTTAACAGAAGCCTCTGCAATCTGATGCAGGGTATAATCCAACTGATGATTCAGCTTTTCCATACTGATAATCAGCGTCTTAAAATCTCCCACATAGCTTTGCTTTGCCTTTGTAGAAACGTTGAAATTTCCATCTGCCATTTCACTCAATAGAAAACCTGCGTCCTTGACGACCAGATTCATCTGCTTACAGGCCTCATGTAAATTGTCAGCCAAATTTCCAAATTCATCTGTCCCACCATAACCTATAGCAATATCCAGTTCACCTAACTTCAGCTTATGGACAGCCTCCTGTATTTCTGAAACAGGCTCTACCAAGGCAACGGTCAGTTTTTTCAGACTGATTAAGGCTAAAACAGTTCCACCACTTGCGACCAACACAATAACAATAATGGCAGTAACGCCTGCCGAATAGGATACCCCTTCCTTTATCAGCCTCACCACCATGGTCAGTACACAGAGAAAAACAAAAATCAATGCTCCATTAAATACAGCAAGAATTGATTGGAAAACTTTTTTCAGCTTTTCTTCCACTCTGAGATTTCTCGTCTTTTCATTCATTTGTATCCGCTCCTTTCATAACCTACCCTCTGTTCCAGCATCACAGGAGTATTCAATGGCTTATTATACCATACATTTTCCTTTTCTGATATGGTAAACTCTGTTTTTGGCAAGATGTATATAACAAAAAACGGTACAGCTAAAAGCCATACCGTTTTTTATCGATTTTATTTCGTTTAAAAATATTTTTCCATAAACATTTGAAGCATCTTTGCACACTCTGCACGAGTTGCCTCACCCTTAGGGTCCAGACGGAAGGTACCATCTCCATTGGGCTTACCACTAATCATACCAGCATCTACTGCCCAACACATATAGTCTACTGCCCAGTGACTGACAGACTTCTGATCCGTAAAGCTTTCTAAAGAAGCTTTGCCCTGTGTATTAAATTTCCGGTTTGCTGCAAACTCAAACAGCATCTTTGCAATCTGCTCTCTGGTAATATTTACAGAAACACCATAGCTGCCATCCGTAAAACCACTAACAATTCCCTGCTTATTTGCCCAGATAATTGCCTTGCTATAGTACTTTCCATCTGCTACATCCGTAAATTTATTCTCAAAGGCAATAACTGGAGAATCTGCCATACGGTATAACACAGTAGCAAACATCGCACGAGTCAATGGACTGTCAGGATCAAATAAGGTAGTTCCTGAAATACCATTCATTACATTGTTTAACCAAACATATTTTACTGCCTCATATTTCCAATGTTTTGCTATCACAGGTACATCTGTGAACGGGAATTTTGGCTCTGTTGGAGTGGAAGGAGTCGGACTAGTAACCTGATACTTCCAGGAGAAGACCTCAGAAACCCTGTCTCCCTTCTTCATCATCGCCTTTAAGGTAACACTCTTGTCTACGGTAACTGCTGCTGTATATTTTACTGCATTAGCTGTAGGATTTCCCTTAGTGTCCAAAGGATTGCTGCCATCCAGTGTATAATAGATTTCTCCACCAGCTTCGGAAGGAGTCAATGCTACCTTCTGTGCTTCCGTATAGCTGCCTGCCTTTACGTTTGTGGTAAGCTTCAAAGGTTCTGCCGAAGGATTATCCGGTTGGTCGGGTTCTTCCGGAGTCTGAGTGGTAATTTCATAGCTCCAGGAGAAGACCTCAGAAACCCTGTCCTCCTTCTTCATCGCTGCTTTTAAAGTAGCACTTTTACTAATCGTAACTGCTGCTGTATATTCCACTGCATTAGCTGTAGGATTTCCTTCTGCATCCAGGGGATCACTGCCATCCAAGGTGTAATAGATTGCTCCGCCTTCTTCAGAAGGTGTCAGTGTTACCTGCTGTTCTTCCGTATAGCTGCCTTCCTCCACACTTGCTGTCACGGTAAGAGGTACCACTACTGTGTCTGCTGCGGTCTGAATAGTTAATGCTTCTGATGCTGCAGACTTGTTATCAAAATTATCTACGGCTACTACGGTGATTTCATACTGACTATCGGACTCCAATCCGGTCAATGTTACAGAGGCTTCTTCCACCTGAACTGTAGTTCCTGTCTCCTCACCTGCCTTTTTATATGTTACCTCATAGTGCTTCATCCCCATATTGTCTACGGAAGGACGGAAGCTAATTACTGCCCCTGTCTCACTAACAGAAACCTGCTTTAATTGAGAAGGTACAGTAGGTGCTTCAGTATCGGTAAGAACAACCTGTCCTGTTTCACCGAAAACCTGTAATTCTATAATATGATTAGAGGAATTTGCTCCACTACCATTCATATATACTCTTACATATCTGGCCTGGAAACGTCCATTTGCTTCGGGTTTCTGGCGAGTGGTATCTCCATCCAGCCATTTTACATGATCATCATAAACCTTAATTGATTTTCCCTGTGCAGTTTCTGGGTAATTTTGCTGTTCTCCCTTAGGCAGTGTATGCGTTGTTCCTGTCTGTCCATTTATTGTACCTGGCCAAGTTCTTGACGCATCTCTGTTGGCATTCCAAAGTACCAGAGTATTGTCTGCCGGGAAATCACTGTCCGGTGAAAGAAGGATAACTGTATCATTATACTGGCGGCTATCGTCCCAGTAACGGTAAAGCTTCACTTCCTCTACCTCATGCAAGCCTGCCAGGTCTACCTGCATCCAATGAGCACCACCACTGTTTCCACCAGGGTCTGCATAGTTGCCTGTATTAATTGTTCCGTCTACTCCCTGACCATTTCTTCCCGTAGTGCTGGTAGCCGCTGAATGGGTCACACTCTTGTTTAATGCCAGATTTTCCTTAACTCCCTCTGTTACAGGGTCGGATAAATCCAGCTCATATTCGTCGTCTGCTGCATACTCTAAATCGGTAATCTTCAGATTTACCCAACCATTACAGGTAATGGTAATGGTTGCTGTACCAGTACTCTGGTCAAAATTTACTACAGGTTCACTATACTGTTCTTTACCATCTGTATCTGGCTGCTGACCTTCTACTATAGTGACAGTAGGTACTTTTGCCAGTTTTGCCAGTTCAAAAGTAGTGGTACGCAGTGTATTATCCTCTGGTGACTTCTTATCCCCCGTTGCATTAACTACATTCAATTCTCCCATAAATTTGTAGACAGACAATTTACCAGAAATTGTTCCCTGTCCGGGTGCAAAGGTTCCTTCCCAGCTCCATCCATTAGGATTATCAAATACATTGACATCCTTATTGACTCTATAATTATTCAAAGTCATATCTACAGATGTTCCATCCTCTGCTTCCTTTAAAATAAAGTAGGTATGGGGTTCCAAAGTAGCTTTTATTCTTGCTCCCTCTCCACCTTCTAAGGGTAGAGTAGCTGTTTGATTCACATTTTGATTAATTTTATTATTATATACATACCAGCTTCCATCCAACTGGTCGGCAAAAGCATCTCCTTCATACTCCTTAGCATACAGTTGTTGGAAATACTTAATTCTTGACTGTCCATTCAAAATAGAATTTGCTGAATCCATCAAACTGGGAACTGTAGTCAGTCCAGCTTCCTCTGCTACCTGTGCCAGACGTGCTGCTGCATCTTCCCGGGTTTCTAAAGGTAATATGGTGGGAATTAAACCATAACGTCCTGTTTCATAGACATTAATACCTGTCTGGGTTCCTGCAGTACCTGAATAAATATCCTTACTGCCTAAATGACCATGCAGCATTACTTTTGTTTCCTGAAGAACCTCTGCTCTGGTGGGTGCAGGATTCTCTATAAAATAGCGGAATAACGGAGCAATCACATGAGTATAGGTGGGACTATTAGTATTTTTTACTCCATATACAATCTCAGGGAACTCAAAGGTATAAATAACTCCTCCCCCCAGATAGGTACTCAGCATCTGCGCTCCCATTAAAGCCTCCGGCACACCACAAAGCTTTTGCCAATTAGAATATCCGCCTCCTGTCTGCCAAAGCTTAGAATAATTCTTACTGTCCCAAAACCAAGTATCTGACAACATTCCCCATCCACCAGTATAACCTGCCAGCCAGTGTCCCTGATGGTAACTGGTGGTTTCCATATCGTCAGAACCGCCTCCTGTATTCTTATAAAGCATAAAGCAGGATTGTCCATACTTACTTAACGCCTCTTTCCAAGTAGCATTGGTAAAGGCACCTTCTACATATCCGCCATGATCCTGGTCTGCCCAGATAAAGTAACCGCCAAAACGATGGGCAATTTCCAGCTGTGCAGCACTATTTCTTGCTACTGCACCAGCAGCACCTGACCAGTAGTTCTCTGTATTCAAAGTCCCTTGCATATTAGGATACATACGATACATTAAATCCAGCCAGCCTAAATCCATATATCGGATGGGATACCAATGAGCACCACCTGGTACCGCTGAAGCACTGATACCCAGCAAAAAAGCTGGTGTATTATTTTCATAGGTAATCTGTAGCCCATGCTCATAAAAAGCCTGTACATTGGCTTGTCCGATATGCTCCGGTGAAAACTGCCTTAAGTTATTGGTATGTAAAAGCAAAGTACTATATTCCCTCAAGTCCTCAGGAGTCGCCAGACATCTTCCTGAAACCGTATTATAACCCTGCAGTGTGGGTTCTGTAGTTTGACCAATAGCATAAACATCATCAGAATAAGCTGTAGCTAATATCATAGGATTTTCTTCATTGATAATCCTACGCTTGCCAGTCGTCTTCTGAATGTCTTCTTCATTCTTATAACCATAGACTCCCAACTCCATAAATTTTACAGAGCTTGCTTCTGTATCATGAGTATATACTCTGATATACCGGGCAGTCTTCGTCGTACCCAAATCGGTAGCACCCAGTCCCTTATTTTTTGTATAATCCATATAGAACCACTGACCGCCCATAGGCTCCACATAGGTTTGAGACGCTTCAGGTTTCTGTAAACCACCAGGTAAATCAGCACCATCCTGATAATATACGACATATCCATCAGAAAAATCTGGTTCATTGGCAATGACAACCGCTGTTTTCTGATAGGTAATCTTGGTACCTGACAGTGTATTGTCACTGGCTGTAGTAGCTCCTCTGTAATTCTGTCTTTTCAGGTTGATAACCTCTATCGGGTAGGACTCTCCCAAATCCAGCTGAAGCCATATATACCCTCCCTGCACTACAGCTCCTTTTTCATTATAGGCCTCCCAAGAGTTACCATTCTTATTTCCCGTACTATTATGCTCCAGATAGTATTTATCACCATCTGTCAAATATTCTGGATTGGTAACACTTTGGTTACTGCTACTGGTAATGGTTGTCTTCCCTTTTGCCAGATTGACCAGCGGTGTTTCCTTTTTGGCTGCATCTGCCTGTAAGCCTGCCATCAGCATCAGCACCGGCATCGCTAATGCCATACCAAACAGCTTAATACGCTTTTGCAGCTTAAAGCCGATATCATCCTTTTTACGCATTTTTGTTCCTCCTTTGTCCTATTATTGATAAACTTCTGATGTCCTGACTGGCGGTATAAGATTCAGAAGTCCATCCAGAGTATATCTGAACACGTTTTTACCCAGATAGATAAGTTTTCAGATTACCCTAGTCTATTATATAAATAATATACTTTTTCCTTTCAAGATAGAATGAAATATATTATTCTTATCTCTTGTATTATGTTGACATATTACTGAGGAGAAACCGATAAATTTTGTTAATCATTAACTAAAATATGTTGAAATATTGCAAGCACCATCACTCTCCTTCTACTTCCTCCCCTAATGTCTTTACCCCAAAAATAAAATAAAGAATATGGAAAAGCCAGATACATGCCAATACCATTCTTCCCACCGACACCCGATGCATCATGATAAAACCGATAGACATTAACAGAGTCACCGTAATTATCACCCGAAGCTTGGTTTTCCACGTCATTCCCCTTCCCTGTACATAGCTTTCCAGATTGTCTTTATAAAGCTTTGTGTTGATAAACCAGTTATTCAGTTTTTCTGAACCCCTGCCAAAGCCAAAAGCTGCCAGCAGCAGAAAGGGAAAAGCAGGAAGCATAGGTACTACCGCACCTACAGCCCCCAATCCCACACCCAGAAAACCAATGGTAATATAGATAAGCTTGCTAATTTTATGCTCCTTTTTTATGGCTTTCTTTGTCATTTTTTGTGCTTTCATTCTCTCTGCCTTCCTTTTCTAATCTTCTCTTTTCCTTCCTTGTTTCCACTATATGACGAATAGCCAGTACAGGATGATACAGAATAATCCTGGGGCCTGCAAATCTCATTACTTGCCGAATCCTCTCCCGCATATTAGCCTGATAGCAATGTACCTTACAATTAGAGCAGAAGGTTTTCGTTTCCATAAAGGGACAGACATCACTTCTATAACAGGCATATGCTAAAAGCTCCTTGCATTCCATACAAAGTTCCTGTCTGTTTTGATGCTGTTTTTTGCAATACAAAGCAATCATCTGTCCTACTACTTCCTTTTCCCTCTCTCGCTTATCCTTTATCGTCTTTGCCATCTTATCCCACTCTCCCTGCTTTGGATAAATCTTCTGTCGAATATATGGTATCTGCAATCCGCATAGTAGACTCTCGATGAGAAACCAACACCACTGTCCTTTTTCCCCCCTCTTGCTGTAAGGATTTTAATATCACAGCCTCATTCAAGCTGTCCAGATTGCTGGTAGGCTCATCCAGCAGAACCAAAGGAGCATTGTGCAAAAAGACTCGTGCCAGCCCAATTCGCTGTCTTTCTCCCCCTGACAGGGTATCGCCCAGTTCACCTACCGGTGTATCGTATCCCTGAGGCAAACCTATAATAAAGTCGTGAACGGATGCCTTTTTACAAGCCTCTATCAGCTCCAGCTCACTGGCTTGGGGACTGGCAATCAGTAGATTATTTTTAATACTATCATGGAACAGATGGGTTTCCTGAGTCATAAAATCCTCCATTTCCCGTAGATTTTCGGTATTTATCTCTTCTATATCCGTATCGGAAATCCGAATACTTCCCTCTTGTATCTTCCAGAAACGCATCATCAGCTTGAGCAAAGTAGATTTTCCGCTTCCGCTTTTTCCTGTCACACCGGTTATTGCCCCCGGTGAAAATTCCACAGTTACATCTTTTAAAATCGTTTCCCCCTGATAGCCAAAGGTTAACTGCTGTACCTGAAGATTGCCAAATTTCACCTCCTGCTTTCCCTGAATTTCTTCTACTACCGGTATCTCCTCCAGAATATCCAATACCCGATTGCCTGCCGCAAAGGTATTTTGCAGGGTACTACCCAGATTAGCCAAGGCTATCACAGGACCAAAGGAACCCATCAATGCCACTACCGGAATCAGAACTCCCGAGGCATCCAGCTGACCACTCTGCAGATAACCTACAGCTACAGACAGCATAAGTAAATCTGCCAATAGAATCACGGTGTTTGTAACCGCCATATTCCAGCCGGCTCCCTGCTTCAGCTTTTCCTCCTCCCTCAGCAGTTCCTCCGTCATCCCCTTCATCTTCTCCCATCGTTTCTCTCCCTGACCATACTGCTGGATTTCCTGTAGTCCCCACAGACTATCCAATACAAAGCTGCTCAGTTCTCCCGACTGAGAACGAAAACGGATACCACTATCCTTGCTCAGTTTGGAAGCCAGAATGGGAATGACTACTCCTACCAGAAAATAGGCACCCAAAGCGATACCTCCCAGTACCGGATGGAAGCTTCCCATAAACCCACACATAACCAGAGTAAACAGAAAGGCAATGGCAGCAGGAGAAATGGTATGGGCATAAAACACCTCCAACAACTCAATATCCGAAGTAATAATAGAAATCAGATTTCCCTTATCCCTTCCCTCCAGCTTAGCAGGACACAGTCGTCTTAAGGCGGCAAACACTCTATCCCGAATCAATGCCAGCAGCCGAAAGGCAATATAATGGTTGGAAGCCTGTTCTGCATAGCGCAAAAGCCCTCTCATTACTGCAAAAATAATCACACTGATAAAAATAAGCATTTGAGAAAAAGGAACCGGATAACCCATAATCTCCAAAACGGCATAGCCTCCAAAAATCGTCAAAAAGGCAGCACAAAGATGTCCCACTAATCCCATAAAAATAGCCAGCATCATATATCCTGTCAAAGGTCTTACTAAACCAATCAGCTTAACCATTACGATAAAGCCACTTCTTTTTTTCATCCCTGTCCACCTCTCTTTCCGTAATTTTCCAGGCTTTGCTGGGTATTCCATAGTGCTGCATAGACACCTGCCTGAGCAAGCAGTTCCTGATGATTGCCACTTTCTTTTACTCTTCCGCCCTCTATCACATAGATTCTGTCAGAAACCGTAACATTCGCCAGGCGATGAGAAATCAAAATCACCGTCTTCTCTTTTGCCAAATGATAGACCTCCTCCATAATGTCGTTTTCACTCTCCACATCAATATTAGAAGCTGCCTCATCAAAAATATAAATTTGGCTATTATACAGTAATGCCCTTGCCAAAGCCAGACGCTGTCTCTGACCACCGGATAGATTAGAAGCCCTCTCTAATAATCTGGTATCCAGTCCCTCCTCCTGCCGCAAAAAATCTGCCAGCTTTACTCTTTCCAGTACCTTCCATAGTTCCTCATCTGAAACTTGCTTTCCCATCAGTAAATTATCCCGCACCGTTCCTTTAAACAGATAGCTTTGATGACCAACATAGGTTATATTTTTTCTTAATTCCTCCTCAGAAATCTGCAGCACCTCCTGACTGCCTCCCACACAAACAGAGCCGGTGAAACCTCTGTGTCTCCCCATTAAAAGAGAAGCCAGGGTGGATTTTCCACAGCCGCTTTCCCCTACAATGGAAGTCAGACTACCTGAAGGAAACTCCAGATTAACTCCTTGTAATATCTGCCGTTTTCCATCATAGGAAAAATCCAGATTGGAACAGCAAATAGAGGCTTTTTCCGGAAATGTTTGCCTGCCTGTCTCCTCCTCCGGCAAATCCAACAGACGAAAAATTTTATCACTGGCAGCCATTCCATTCATTGCAATATGGAAAAAAGAACCTAACTGTCTCATGGGAATAAAAAAATCTGCAGACAGCAGCATAATAAACAGACTTCCTGCCAGAGAAATCCTCTCATTACTGTACTGCGTCACTGCTAAAATTACGCCCAAAGCCGTTCCACCATAAGCAATCAAATCCATAATGGTAATAGAATTTAGCTGCATAGTCAATACCTTCATGGTAATCCTTCTGAAATTTTCCGCTTCCTGATTCATTGCCTTATGCTTTGCCTCATCTGCCTGATAGATTTTCAAGGTAGTCAATCCCTGTAGATTTTCCAGAAAGCTGTCTCCCAAGGCTGTATATTGTCCCCAATATTTTGCCAGGAGCTTCTTTGCCCACCTTTGCACTGCCACAATCGTAACGGGAATCATCGGTACGCAGACCAACAGCAGAAGGGCAGAAGGCAGACTGACGAAGCTTAGTACAACAAACAGAGTAAGAGGAGCCAGCATGGCATAGAAAAACTGAGGTAAATAGGCTCCAAAATAGGTCTCCAACTGGTCTACCCCCTCTGATGCCACCTGTACTACCTCCGAGGTCTGTACCTTTTCTCTATAGGCACTTCCCAGCTTTAACAGCTTTTTGTATATTTTTTCCCTTAGAATAATCTTCACTTCTCTGGAAGCCAGATGCCCCATCCTGCTGGCTAAGATGGTACACAGAAACCGGACAGCCACTGCTATTGCTACGATAATAATGGTTTTCATTAGCGATTCCACCAGCAGCTCTCCCCTTCCTGCTCCCTGTCCGGGCAAAGAACCCAACAATCCGGCAATAGCAGCCATAATCACAATGTTGGCCACCAAGCCACACCATTGCAACAACACATTGATTCCAATATATTCTTTACTTTTGCTGACCGTACCAATCAGCCGTTTGTTAATCATCATCGTGTGTAACCACTCCTTTCCTTTGTTTCCTGCATAAAGACTAAGCTTATTAGTTTTAACTAATTATTATTAGTCATTATTAACTATTGTAGTTTATCATGATGTTTTCGATTTTTCAATAAAAATAAGATAAAACTCAGCATTTTATACCCATTAGCTTCAGCCAATGGATAGTCCACATAAATCCTTCCTGATTTGACGAAAAGAAAAGACCGAATGGGGCTGTTACCACACATCCGGTCTTCTCTTTATTGTATCTCTACATTTAGTTATCCTTTATCTGCTGTTTGGTATTACTTCGGCGATTAAAAATAGTCATTCCTTTAAACTGTAATCATTGATTTTTCTGATATATTTTGGTATATCAAGTTGTGATTTTTAACCACTGAAGTAATAATTATTCGATGTACCAGTGTAGTGACAAATTGATATCTAAAGTAATTATCTTACTGCATTGTTATATTCCATCGATAATACAAAAAATATTTTACTTTAGAAATCAACTTGCAGTACACCAGTGCAACAGTTTTAAATTGACTACACCATATCATATATCTATTTTCCGGATAGCAAACTTCAAAAATCCTCAGCGCAGCCCACTACACCTACGTTTTTTGAAGTTCACTCTCAGAAAAATATTCTAGGTGAATAGTACAGTTATTTAACTAGTCTCCATAAAAATGGCAGCCACAACGTCCATTTTCCTTCATCCAATACAAAGCCTGGTCTGCCTGCTTATACAGCTCTTCATCGTATCCCTTTGCAGAAAAAACTGCTCCTACACTTAAAGATACCTGAGGCATTCCTTCTATGGGATGCTGCAGCTCCATATTAATATTCTGTATCCTTTCTTCAATCACATATGTCTGTTCCTCTGTTACCTCAGTGATAATAGCAGCAAACTCGTCCCCTCCAATACGGAACAGATAGTCCTGAGCCAGAAAATATTCCTTAAGCAGTTCTGCAATTCTCATCAAAATGCAGTCTCCCACACCATGACCATAATTGTCATTTACCTGCTTAAATTTATCCACATCAATAATCAACAATGCCAGAGGAATTTCATCATTTTCCAGAAGTTCCTTAATTTGTGCGAATGCACTGCGATTCAAAAGTCCAGTCATTGGGTCATGCTCTGCCTTGTATCGAAGAAAGGCTTCATTAGCTGCACTGGCCTCTTTTTTTCGATAAATATCGTTATATACTTCTGCGATACGCCGAAATTCATAAGCTCCTGTTACCTCAATCATCGATTCCTCTTTTACACATTTCAGACAGATATTCAAAGGACGGATGACAAAACATGCAATAACCACACAGATAGAAGTAATCACTATCACAATCAGTATAATCAATACCTCCTGCATAAAAATAGCATCTGAAAAATCCTCCAGCCCTCCAATCAGTCTTCCCTCGGTAAAATAGATGACCTCCTGCATAAAATACTCCAAATTTCCATAGATTACCGATTTACTATATTGATACTCTGTATCAAACATCATGCTTCTGGCCTTTTCCATCATAGCCTGGGCTTCTAGTAAGGTATCCTCCTCCTCCAATACCATCTCCTGAATTTCTATGGGCAGCATATCTTCTTGATATCCCATAGCTGTGCAAACCAGTTTCATGGCATAAATTTCTCTTTTCATCAATAACTGAGAATCCCGAACTGCCGCCTGCAGATACTGTTCTCCCGAATCATCCAGATAATAAGTCTTCAAATGTTCCAAAGCAACCTCTCTGCGCCTGGTTACATTGGCTTCTTCAAAATACAGCTGTACATACTTTATATCTATATTTTGAACAAATAACCTGACCTGCTCTGTCAGATAATCTGAGGCATCCTTTACCAAATCTGCCTGCTTTTCCAGCTCAATATAGTCCCTTGCACTATCATCTATTTCTGTATATTTCTGTGAAGTATGTATGGTAACAAAAAGCAGACAGGCAGCCAGCAAACAAGTCATAAAAATCAAGATACCGTTGATTACACTTACCTTTACCTGCAGTCCCTTTACATCCTGTTGGTCATACTTTATTGATTCCATATACATTTCTCCCCCTTTCCTCTCCTGCCAAAGCTTATCACTACAAACCGGTCCCTTACCTCACTGCGTACATGGTGTATTTGAAGTGTGGACTTCCTTGATTCGGTTAAATTATAGTGCATATTCTATAGTAATTATAAATAAAAACTGATAATTAAACAAGTTTTTTTATTTACTCTGACGTATTGTCAATTTATCGATAAAAAATCCCACAGTAAGGATTCTACTCTCCCACTGCAGGATTGTTTATCTTATTTCATTTACTTATTTGATGATGCTATGGTCAAAAGGTCATCTGTTTTCTTGCTTGCATGAAAATAGATGACTTTGGGACCCACAAAACATGAGAAAGTAGCCATTTTTCGTAGAAAAATGTGCGGATTTCGAATCTTTTAGGATTTCGTGAGCGTGAAACGCGAAGA
>JAFXJR010000004.1 GCA_017532145.1 Lachnospiraceae bacterium
ATTGGCAGATGCAGTCAGCATCATATCCATAGAGCCATATTTCATGGCTACCAGGGCTGTCATCACCTTCGTCAGACTGGCGGGATGCAACTGTTCATAAATATTCCGGGCATAGATGGTTTTCCGGGTATCCGAACAAAATAAAGCTGCTGCTCCTGACAGAGACTCATCTACCTCTGTACCTTCTACTATATCCCCTTCTGCTACACAAAAATCCTGGGCAAAAGGAATCGCCAAAACATCCTGATCTGTTCCGTTCGGCATCCGATAACTGCTTACCGGATAGTGATGAGAGTATGGCATCCGATAATTTCTGCTCCCACAACCAGTCAGTACCCCTGTCAACAACAAAAAACTCCCCAACCGGATTAAATTCTTCTTTTTATTTGTACATTTCACGCCACTCTAAGTCTCCTCTGTCCAGGGATTTAATGAGAAGCTCAGCAGATGCCAGGTTGGTTGCCAGAGGAATGTTGTGAACATCACATAGACGTACCACATTGTTGACATCCGGCTCATGCTTTTGTGGTGTCAGAGGATCCCTTAAAAAGATGACCAAATCAATGCCATTCTGCTCAATCTGTGCACCAATCTGCTGTTCTCCACCCAGATGTCCTGCAAGATACTTGTGAATATTCAGGTTGGTAACCTCCTCAATTAAACGCCCCGTAGTACCTGTTGCATACAGCTCATTTTTGCTCAATATCCCTTTATAAGCGATGCAGAAGTTCTGCATCAGTTTTTTCTTTGTGTCATGCGCAATCAATGCAATATTCATGTCCATCCCCTCTCTTCTGCTTTATATTTTCTGCATTGTAAACCAACATTCAGGACGAATCCAATCCCTATGTAGAGGCTGACCAGGGATGTCAATCCATAGCTGACAAAGGGAAGGGTAACACCAGTAGTTGGCAGCATCCCGGTAGTAACCCCAATATTTAGAAAGCCTTGAAAACCAATCAGCCCTGCCATTCCTGTTGCGATAATAGTACCTGCCAGGTCTCTGGCCTTTCTTGCTACCAGAAAGCATTCCAAAGTAATCAGAATAATCAGAATAATTACTGTGCAGGTTCCTACAAATCCAAATTCCTCTCCAATCACTGCAAAAATAAAATCCGTTTGTGGCTCCGAAATAAAATTACCATTTTTGACGGAACTAATCACATTGGTTTTATATCCTTTTCCATGCAGCTGCCCTGATCCGATTGCCATAATTGAATTTAACTGCTGGTATGCTTCTGTCGTTGCATATTCTTCCGGATAGAGCCATGACAAGATACGGGTCTGCTGATAGCCATGAATCAGTGTCTGCTCCGGCTGGATAACGATACTGAAGGCGATAACGACAGCCGGTATCAACACTGCCAGTACTCCTGTTACCAACTTCCAGCTAATACCTCCTACAAACATGATGACACAAAAGACTATGCTCAACACAATGGTAGTAGACAGGTTAGGCTGGCGGTAAATCAATGCCAGAGGCGGTACAATCAGCAGGCAGCATAGAACGATGATTTTAATGGAATTCAGCTTCTCCCTATGTTTCATTATAAACTGTGCATAAAAGAGAATCAATAAAATTTTTGCAGTTTCTGATGGCTGAAACTGGATACCAAACAGAATAATCCAGCGCTGGGCACCATTTGTCGTGACGCCCAGCGGTGTTTCTACGAGAAAAAGAAGAAAAATACTGCCAATATAAAACAGCCAGTTTAATTTTAAAAGTACAGAATAGTCAAAAAGTGAGATAACTATCATAAAGAAGCAGCCGAAAATAAAGCCGGTCATCTGGGTTTTCTGTAACGACTGTTCGGCACTCCCTACGGCAAAAATTCCTATTATAGTAAGCAAAATCACTAACAGTATCAATTTAAAATCATAATCCCGTACTCTATATTGTTTCAGCATCACACCATTCCTTCTTTATCCAGTCCTATGTATCCTTCTATTTATATGGAAGCAGACAGCCTCATCAGCCTGACTGTTTGCTTTCTTCCCACCATTTTACATACTTGAAGTGGGAGAATTTCTTGATTCAGTCAAATCCAGGATAGGGATATTGGCATATAAAGATGGTAATTTTCCCCTGTCTCTGGAACCCGTCTTGGCAATTTGTATTTCCATACTTTGTGCATCAATCTTCATATACTTTGAAATCACTTTGGCAATATCTGTCTTTATCATTTCCATCATCTCAGGAGAGCAGTTTACCCTATCTGATATCAGTAAGATTTTGAGCCTGTCCTTTGCAATTTCCCGAGAACTCTTTTTTCTGAAGAAATTTCTTAATTTCATGGAAAACCTCCTTAATTTTTATGGAATATACCAGTAACTCTGGTCCAAAAGGACACTGTCTTTTCAAAATCGATAAAAGGTATTTCTCTGCCCAGCACCCGTTCACATATATTCTGATATGCCCGTCCTGCCATCGTATGGTTTCCTACTAAAGGTTCTCCCTGATTTGTGGAAATTACTACATTTTCATCGTCCGGAACGATGCCAATTAATGGAATAGAAAGAATATCCACTACATCAGAAGCAGTCATCATCTCTCCTCTTTTTACCATATCATAGCGAAGCCTGTTGATAATCAAATCAATCTGTTTAAACTCCCTTGCTTCCAAAAGCCCTACAATCCGGTCTGCATCCCGAATAGCAGAAACCTCCGGGGTTGTGACAACCAAGGCTCTGTCCGCACCGGCAATAGCATTCTGAAAACCCTGCTCGATTCCAGCAGGACAGTCTAAAATAACATATTCAAAATGCTCCCTAAGCTGACTGATTACCTTAATCATTTGATGGGGGGTGACAGCCGTTTTGTCTCTGGTTTGGGCAGAAGGCATTAAATAAAGACTTTGATGTCTCTTATCCTTGATTAAGGCCTGCTTTACCCGACATTTTCCCTCAATCACATCTACCAGATTGTAAACAATCCGGTTTTCGAGTCCCATTACTACATCCAGATTCCGAAGACCTATATCGGTATCAATCAGAACCACCTTTTTCCCCATTGCTGCCAGGCCTGTTCCTACATTTGCCGAGGTAGTCGTCAACCTACCCCTCCTTTTCCTGATGTGACAACGATTACTTCACTCATATCCTGTCCTCCAAAGATACATTAATTCCGTCCCCTAAGCTGTGAGAAAGATTGCTTAGTGATTCTTTTGTCATGGATGCTATTACCACTTTTCCATCCTCTACATAGGCAATTTTCGGCTGTACCTTTGGCTTGATAGGCCATTTTTTCGTTTTGCTGTTGTTATATTTGAAATCACCGATTTGTAACCTTTCCGGTGACATTTCAAGCGCTACAATAAAATGCTTTTCGTTTCCATTCCCCCCTGCATATGCCTTTCCAAACAGTCCGCCCAGAATCACAATATCTCTGGCAGAAATAATAGCACTTCCAGGATGAATGTCTCCCAGCACAACAATACTGGATTCTGTTTCCAGTATTTCCCCATTTTGCAGGGTCCCTTTATAGAAATGACCTTCATTTTCTTCCTGTTTGGCAGGATAAGGCATCTCTTGAATCGCCCGTAAAAAGCTTTGATTAGCACTCTGATCCCTATTTACCAGACAAAGAATATACATATCCGAATTTTCACAGATAGTATCAATTAGCTGCATTTCTTCTTCCTCTGTCAGCTTTCGTCCTTCTAGAGAAAGTGCCATCTTTGCATCCTTAAAAAAATGGCGGGATTCCCTGAACTTAAAAGCCACCTCTTCCAGCAGTTCCTCAAAGGGAAGTTCTTCATCCAGAAAGACAGTAATTCCATTCTGAAAACTCTTAATCACCACAGTATTTTTCATTTCGGTTCATGCTCCCTTCTATTACCAACTAATCGGCATTCAGGCTACCTCCTGTCAGTTGCTCTGCACTTCCCGTAATATCTTCTGCCGTTGCAAGATTATAATGGTACTTGATAACATCTTTGGCTATCTGTGCAGCATAATCCGATGTATATCCATTAGCCACCCTGATAGCCATAGCTATTTCGGGGTTCTCATAAGGAGCATAGCCGACAAACAACGCATGATTTGGACGACTTTTACTCTCCTGAGCAGTACCTGTCTTTCCTGCTACCTGAATCGTCAGGTCATTAAAATAGGTCTTTCCCTCTACCACCTTACGCATTCCTGAATGGATGGTTTTCCAATAAGACTCATCCATGGTAATTTGGTTACGCACTTCTGCCTGATAATCCTCAATTACGTTTTCATCATGGTCGGTAAGCTTGTCCAACAACGTAAGATTATAACACGTTCCACTGTTGGCAACCGTAGTAATATATCGCGCAAGTCCGACAGTAGTAAAGTTATTGGTACCCTGTCCAATCGCAGAACGAACAGCGTCTGTATCCGAAACCTGAGGTGCCGATTCCTCAATTTCCACACCGGAGGTTTCAGTCAATCCGAACATATCGGCATATGTCATCAACTTTTCTAATCCCACATCCGGCATATACCTGTCTCCTACTGTTCCCAATCGATAGCCCAGTTCATAAAAGTAATTGTTACAGGAGTGCTGGATGGCTTC
This sequence comes from Lachnospiraceae bacterium, assembly GCA_017532145.1. Taxonomy (GTDB): domain Bacteria; phylum Bacillota; class Clostridia; order Lachnospirales; family Lachnospiraceae; genus Kineothrix. The sequence goes on from JAFXJR010000004.1 coordinate 4,541, forward strand.
CGAAAGATGAATCATTCCATGGCTTCCTCTAGGCCAAATCCAGCAGTGAGGAGGAGAAGTGGGGTCAATTTTATCGAAGGTTCCTGTACACTGGATACTCATGGAGGTATTTACTACTCCTTCCATCAGTCCGGCAGCGGCTACCACCATCTTAAAAGTAGAGCCTGGTGCAGTCTTCTGATAGGTAGCATAATTAATCATAGGAGTAGATAAATCATTCAGCAGAGAAGAAAAATAGGCTGCATCCACACCGTTAGCCATTCGATTATTGTCATAGCCCGGATAGGAAACCAGAGCCAATACTTCTCCCGTATGGATATCCGTTAATACCAGAGATGCTGAATGGGGATCCAAAGCCAGCTGGGCAGGTGTAATATCCAGACTGCTGATTCGATTACGCATAAACTGGTAAGCAGACAGTCTGCCATTGTTGAAACGCTCCAGTTCATCGTCTCCCACATTAATCAGCTCCTGTTCCAGTAAAAGATTGCAAATCTGCTTACCGGAAATCTTATTGGATCGAATCATATATTTATATATTTTTTTGCTGAAAGAAGTATCGTTATCCAGGCTTTCAAAGATATAGTCCAGTAATCGGGAAAAAATTTCCTCTGAATCAGAGTACTTTCCCTCCAGCTTCAGCTTGCCTACATCTACCCAATTTTGTGCAATGGCATAGTACAAATATTCATTCAAGCTGATAATTTCCTTTTTCGTCCAATTAAGATAAACTTCGTCGGAGGTATTCACCTTATCCTGTAAAAGTACACCATTTTCATAAAGCATAGCCGTAATATGGCTTTGATAAACCTGATATTCCTGCTCCAATACATTGTAAGGGCGTTTCTTTTCCGTCAATTCCTGAAGCAACGTCTGGAAAACCTCTTCCTTTTGTGTTAAAAAGCTTTGGTATACTGCCTGTTCTGTCTCTCCTGCATCAGGATTTTCCAGATGCTGAAGATTAATAATATTGTTATTAATCAATGCAAAATAGACGTCGTCAATAGGAATCAAAATATCATTGGAGGCATTGTTCTCCCCAGGATTATATTCCTTAATATTGCGAAGTTTCGTCAGCAGAATACTGGCCAGTTTAGACTCTAAAATATGGTAAACTGCCTCCTGCAGATCTTTATCAATGGTCAGATACAGGTCATTACCAGCCACTGGCTCCTTACGGTCACTGGTCTGAATAACCTTTCCCATATTGTCTACTACTACCTTTTCTGAACCTTTTTTTCCCTGTAGCTGAGCTTCCATGGAATATTCAATTCCTGCCTTCCCTACGGTATCATTCAAATCATAGGATGGATCTCTCTCTTTTAAGGTAGCCAGATCATCCTGAGAAACCTTACCGGTATATCCGATAATCTGTGAAAAATAGACACTGTCCACATATTTGCGGATGGTGTCCTCTGCCACGGAAACTCCGGCCAGCTGAGCGCTGTTTTCCATTACTACAGCTACTGTTTCCTCGCTTACATTATAAGCTACTGTAGTAGCAATATATTTTTGGTAACTGTTCGCATTCATTGCATAACGAATCGTCAGAATTTTTAAAACTTCTTCCTTGGTATAGCCCATACCGGGAACAAAAGTACTCCGATCTTCTGGATTGGCATAGTCTCCAATTCCAAAGCGATTGCTGTTACACAAATCAAAGACTACCTCTTCTGCTGTCTTAGTGGCATAAGTATATCCCTTTGTGGTATCCTCCAACATAGCAGCATAAGAGGTATATCCGTACACATCGGCCAGAAAACGCTCCAGCTGCCAGTCCTGAACAGCGAAAGCATACTGACCATTATCCCCAGAATAATATGGAAATCACTGACGATACCATCCCCATTCCGTTCTATCATCTGAATCAGCTTATAGATGGTTTCATTCAGATTGGCATTTTTATTTCTTCCTGATTCATAGACATCTTCAATGGTTACATTATAAGCCAGCTCATTATAGGCCAGATAATTTCCATTTCTGTCATAGATATTCCCCCGGGTACTGGCTAAACTTCTGACCTTTGTGGTTTTCAGTTGGAAATTATTCAAATATTCTTCACCCCGGACAATTTGCAGATCAAATACCCGGTAAATCATTGCTCCACCCAGAAGGATAAAGAGGACGGAAAGAATAATCAGACGTATGTTAATCCTATTAAAAAAATTCTCTTTCAGATAGTTAAACAAATTTTTTTTCATTCTGTCTTTCGCCTGCCTCCAATTTTCGGTTAATCCAAAGCACAATCGGATAAAGAAAAAGTGTAACCAACGTCGTATAGACGATTTCAGGCAGAATAATATGGATAAAATAGTATCCAAAATGAAATCTGGCCCGCATCAAAAATAAAAGAATATAACAGATTATCCCATAGAACAAATCGCTACCAATAATCAACACCATAGGAAGCTTAATATCCTCCGGATAAAAAATGTTATGAAACTTACCATTAACATACCCTATATACATATAGATAAGAGCATAAAAGCCAATCGTAGAGCCAAAAAAAATATCAATAAGCAGTCCACTGATACAGCCAGTAATCAGTCCGCTTTTTTCTCCTCTCATAAAACCGAAGGAGGCGGCCAGAACAACAAGCAGATTGGGGATAATCCCTCCAAAGGAAAGTCCATGGAACAGGGTACACTGTAGCACAAAGCAGATTAAAATCAACAATCCCATTGCAATAACTCTTTTCAATGTCCCAGCTCCTTTCTCCGTTTAATCTATTCCTCCAAGGTCTGCTTCAGTTCCAGTATAACCAGAACCTCCTCCAGATGTTCAAAGTCTACTGCTGGTGTCAGCAGTCCCGATTTAGTGATATTATTAGCATCCTTTTCCAGTGTACTAATATAACCAATCAGAATATTGGGAAGATATTTATCACTAATATTAGAGGTAACAATTTTGTCTCCCTCTACTACCTTATCAGCACTGTCTACCAGCTGTTCAAACCGGATAACTCCCTGCCCATACATTTCCAAATCCCCTGATACAATCAAATGGTCAGAAGTTGCCAGCATTTTACCACTGACATTGGAATTGTCAGCAATAATAGAAGTTACCTTGGCCCAGTTAGCACCCACATCAACAATGCGACCTACCAATCCACTACCGGCGATAACATTCATATCCATAGAAATTCCATCGTCTGCCCCTTTGTCAATCACAAAGGAGTGAAACCAGTTTCCTGCATCCCGGGCAATAATCCTTGCTCCTACCTTATCATAGCCTTCATATTGGGCATCCAGTTTGTATAACTGACGCAGATTATTCAATTCATAACGATTCTGCTGAAGTACATTATTTTCAATGGTCAGCTCATCCACCTGTGCTTTTAACCGGGCATTTTCTTCCAGCAAATCCCTAATCTGTACCAGCTCCTCTGAGCGATTGGAAAGCCAGCTTCCCACGGTGCTGATTCCCCTCTCAAAAGGAACGATAGCCCATCCTACTACCGCATTAAGGGGACCGCTGAATATATTCGTTTTCAAGGTAAGAATAACAGATCCTGCACACAATATTGTTAAAATAAAAAGGAGATATTTACCCGGTAGTGTAAACTTCTCTCCTTTTCTTTTTACTATTGGACTCATTTACCTATTCCTTCAACCGCATATGCTACTGATTTATAGTTATCGTCCTTAATAATTCGGGCAAGTCCCAGAGCAACGCTGCTCATTGGATTTTGAGAAAGCTGCACCTTTAACCCGGTTCCAATACTTAAAAGCTCAGCCAGATGATTAACCTGAGAAGCACCACCCGTCAGATAAATGCCGTGTCGGTAAATATCGGCTGCCAATTCTGGAGGAGTTCTTTCCAAAATCACTTTCACGTTATCTACAATAGTATTAAAATGCTCAGTTAGACAGTCATCTACCAGTGCGGTAGGAATTTCTCTTTCCACCGGAAGACCGGTAACAATATCCCGCCCATAAACCACTGCGGGCTTTCCTTCCTTTTCCAGGCTGCTTAAGGCAATCTTTACATTTTCGGCAGTCCGCCCACCGATAATCAGGCTAAACTCCTTACGGATAGCTGCCCGGATAGCATCATCAAACTTCTGTCCACCTACTTTAATCAGTCGGCTAAGTACGATTCCTCCCAGAGAAAGGATAGACATTTCTGTAGTATCAAAGCCCACATTGACTACTAAAACTCCCTGGGAATTTTTCACATCAATTTCCATCCCCAGTCCGTCTGCCACTGCTTTTTCCACTACCATAATCCGTTTGGCTTTTACATTGGCATCCTTCACCAAATCATAAAATGCCCTCTTTTCTACCTCAGTTACATCCGTAGGTACAGCGATATAGAAGTCTCCCGGCTTTACATTTCCTTTGGAAAGGTCACCGATAAAGTATTTAATCAGTGTCTCCATATTTTTAATATCTGCAATCACACCATTGCTTAAAGGATAAGAAATATGAATATTTCCCGGTGCTTTCTCATACATTTCAAAGGCTGAATTACCATAAGCAAAAAGTGTATTCTTATTTTCTATGGCAATCATATTTTTTTCAATCATGACACTATCGTCATTCTTGCTGTAGATTTTGATATTGCTTGTTCCCAAATCAATACCGAATGAATTGTTTCCCAATACGATAACCCCTTTCTAAAGTAAACCGGCTTCTCTGAAGCTCATATACTTGTTATCTCCAATGATAATATGATCGATGAGAGGAATATCTATGATTCCTCCTATTTCTTTAATTTCGTCCGTTATTTTCATATCCTGTCTGCTGGGTGTGGGATCACCGCTGGGATGATTATGCAGCAGCATAATATGGACAGCCTCTGCCTTTAAAGCGGTAAGGAAGACTTCCCGCGGAGAAAGTAAAGAAGCATTTACTGTCCCAATGGATAGAAGCTCTTCTCCAATCAGACACTCCTTCCCATCAAGTAAAAGTAACAGAACCCGCTCTCTCCTTTCATGGCGAAGCCTTTCCATATAGTATCCGGCAACGGAAGCCGGATTTAAAAACTGCAGTTCTTTCTTTGCAGCGGCAGCAGCCATCCGCATGGATAACTCTGCCAGACATTTGATTTTTACTGCCTTTACTTCTCCAATCCCACTGATGGAAGTTAATTCCTTTAAGGTAACATAATGAAGGCCATTGAGTCCATACATCCTGACCGGAGGTAAATCCATCACCTTTCGTCCCAGCTCTACTGAATTGGCATGGGCAGTACCTGTACGGATGATAATAGCCAGAAGTTCTGCTTCTGTCAAAGAACCGGGACCTAACTGTAAAAATTTTTCATAGGGCAGTTCTGTGGAAATCGTTTCCCATTGATTCATATATTGTCTCTCTTCTATCAGCCATTCCGGGCAGGGACAGCCAGTGTGGAAGAAAAGCTTTTCTGAAAATGTTTCCAGAAAAAACTTGACATAACTATCATCCATATTAGCACATAACACTTTTCATGTACATAAATTTCCATTAAATTTTTAGAAACTTTTCCTCAGAAAAGTCTAAATCCTGCCATATTATCTGTAATTATGACAAAATAATAACGTTTTAATCTCATGATGACCGATTTTTAAGGCAAAGCTACGACACCTGCCTTGATTAGTTGCTGAAGAGATTTTAAAATACCAAATTTTGCATGCTGCCAAGTGAGTCCTCCCTGAAAGTAGACGGCATAAGGAGGCTTAATGGGACCATCTGCGGAAAGTTCAATGGATGAACCGGAGACAAAGGCTCCCGCAGCCATAATTACCTGACTATCGTAGCCGGGCATATCCCAGGGTTCAGGGGTAACAAAGCTGTCCACTGGAGCTGCTGCCTGAATCCCCTGACAGAAGGCGATTACTCCCTCCGGTGAGCCAAAGGTAATTGCCTGGATAATATCATGCCTTTCCTCTGCTCCCTGTGGAAGAACCGAAAATCCCAGCTTTTCGTAAAGAGAGGCCGCAAAGATAGCCCCCTTCAACGCTCCTGCTGTTACAGTAGGAGCCAGAAAAAGCCCCTGATAAAAGGCTCCCATCATCCCCAGAGAAGCCCCTACCTCTTTGGCCAGTCCGGGAGAGGTGAGGCGAGCAGCAGCATTTTCCACACAGTCTCTTCTACCGGCAATATAGCCTCCGGTGGGAGCCAATCCCCCTCCTGGATTCTTAATCAGAGAGCCTACTACCATATCGGCTCCCACATCACCAGGTTCAATCGTCTCTACAAATTCTCCATAGCAGTTATCCACCATACAGATAACATCCGGCTTTATCTTCTTCATAAAAGCGATAAGCTCTCCTATCTTTTTTACCGAAAGTGTAGGACGAGTCTGATAGCCCTTGGAGCGCTGAATAGTAATCAATTTGGTTTTTTCCTGAATAGAAGCTCTGATACCTTCATAGTCGAAGCTGCCATCAGGCAGCAAATCCACTTGCCGATAGGTAATCCCATATTCTGCCAGAGAGCCTTTGGAGGGACGGATGCCAATTACTTCTTCCAGGGTATCATAGGGCTTGCCTACAGGAGAAAGCAGCTCATCCCCTGGTCGGAGATTACTCAGCAGAGCCAGTGCCAATGCATGAGTACCACAGGTAATCTGAGGTCTGACTAAAGCATCCTCAGTATGAAAGACGTTTGCATACACCTGCTCTAACGTATCCCTTCCTCTATCATTATATCCGTATCCGGTGGTTCCCATAAGGCAGGCTTCACTTACTTTTGCTTGCTGCATAGCCTGCAGCACCTTAAGCTGATTATATTCTGCTACCTGATCTATACGGGTAAAACGCTCAGTCAGGCTGCTCAGTATCTCTTCCCCATAAGTCAGCACCTGAGAAGAGATCCCCAAAGCTTCATAGATTTCTTGATATTTAGACATTTTCCTGTTTCCTTTCCGTCAATCCTGTTCCCAGATATCCAGTGCAGACAGCCTTTTCAGCATCTGCTCCAGGATGGAGTCCTCATCATATTGATAGTCCTTTTTTGATAGCCAGATTACCTCCTTTTCCCGTCGAAACCAGGTGAGCTGTCTCTTGGCAAAATGCCGGGTATCCCGTTTGATAAGATAGACTGCCTGTTCCCGTGTCAGCTTCCCTTCCAGATAGTCAAGAATCTCTTTATATCCCAACCCCTGCATAGAAACCATCTCTCGATGGCAGCCCTGCTTTCTAAGCGACTCTACCTCCTGAATCAGACCTTCCTCCAGCATCTGGTCTACCCGCCGGTCAATCTTTTGATAAAGAGAGGCTCTATCATCAGTAAGAACAAAATAAGCACTGCGATAAGCTGCTGTCTTCTGTCGCTCTGTCTCATTATGCTGGGAGATTTTCTGTCCCGTCAATTCATAAAATTCCAAAGCTCGGATCACTCTTTTCCGATTGTTGGGATGAATCACTTGGGCTGCTGCTGCATCTACCTGACATAATCGTTCATAAAGAAAGCTGCTTCCTTTTTCTGCTGCCAGCTGCTCCAACCGCTGTCTGATTAGTAAATTTTCTTCATTTTCCGTAAAATCAATCTGATAGAGGATGGCCTGAATGTAGAAACCGGTGCCTCCCACCAGCAGAGGAATATTTCCTCTTTGATAAATTTCCTCTAAACACTGGTTTACCATTCGTTGGAAGACAACCACATTAAATTCCTCCCATGGCTCCAAAATATCAATCATATGATGAGGAACTCCCTCCATTTCCTCCTGTCGTATCTTGGCTGAACCAATATCCATATGGCGATAGACCTGCATGGAATCTGCTGAAATGATTTCTCCTTTAATACGTTTTGCCAAACGGACAGATAAGGCTGTCTTTCCTGCCGCTGTAGGTCCGGTCAGTACCACCAGAGGTCGTCTAGCATCTATTTTCGAGGCTTCTCCCCCTCTTGCTTCCTTTACTATTCTATCCATGATGATCTATACAATCCTTTTGAATTTTTTTTCTATTTCGTATTTCGTCATTGAGATAATCGTAGGTCTGCCATGAGGACAATGATAGGGGTCCTGTAAGCACAGCAGCTGATCAATCAGTGCCTCTATACCCGGTCGGTCAAATCCCATATTTCCTTTTACGGCTGCCTTACAAGCCATGGAAGCCAATCGATTTCTGATAACCTCCGGTGTTCCCCGAACGGGTCCTTCTGACAGCTCATCTAATATCTCCTGAAACATTTCTCCACCGCTGCGACCATACAGATCGGTCGGAATCCCCCGCAGTGCATATTCTTTTCCTCCAAAAGCTTCTATTTCAAATCCCAGTTCTTTAAAGTAGCCGTCATATTCCTGATAAACACTTTCCTCCCGGGCAGAAAGCGTTAAAATAATAGGAGGATTTAATAGCTGAGATTCCAAACCTTTGTTGTCTATCTGCTGAAGTAAAGCTTCATATTTTACCTTTTCATGAGCAGCATGCTGGTCCATAATAAAGAGCTTATCCTGAAACCCAATCAACCAATAGGTGTCAAACAACTGCCCCAGAATCTGATATTCTTTTCGTGATTTCTGTGTCAGCATTCTTTCTTCAAAAAAACTTAGCTGCTCTGGGTTTTGGAGTAGCTGCTCCTGCAATAAATCACAGGAGCTGATTTGACAACCCTCAGCCTCAACTGCTTCCTGTCCGGCTGCTTTTTTTTGATTATCCTCGGGTAAAGCTGCCGTCTGTTTATTTGGTCTGTTTCGATTATCCTCAAAGATAAAAGTCTCTTGTTCAGATTTTCCTAAAGCTTTGTCTTCTGTTCCTGAAGCAACTGTCTGAAGCTGAGATTGAGATAAAGAAGGGATTGATTCTGCTACCATTCCTGATTTATCCTGTGCCGAAGCCGGTCTTAGACAGCCGGTTAAAAGAGGCATTTCCCAATAGGAAACCTGAGACCCGGCTCTGGCAGTCTTCCCCGCTCTTTGCCGCTCAAAAGGCTCTGGAATCTTTAGTGAAGTCTGTTCCTTAGCGGCAGGAAGCTCCTTATTTCCCAAGGTCACCTCTGAAATCAGCTCCTGACTCTGTAAAGTGCTGCTAATCCGGTCTGCAATGAAATCATACAGTCTGGACTGGTTGGTAAAGCGAATTTCCATCTTGGTTGGATGAACATTTACATCAATATCCTGTGCGGCAATGGTAAAATGCAAAACGACAAAGGGAAACTTATGCTGCATTACATACTTTCGGTAGCCCTCCTCTATAGCTTTACTCATCACCTTACTTTTAATAAAGCGACCATTGACGAAATAGATTTCATAATTTCGGTTAGCACGGTTAATTTCCGGTTTTCCTAAGAAGCCCTGCATTCGTATTCCATTCTCCTCTATGTCAATGGGCAGAAGGGCGGCTGAAATATCCTTTCCATAAATGCGGTAGATAATCTCCTTTAGGCTGCCATTTCCCGATGTGTGGAAACGAAGCTGTCCATTATTGGTATATTTAAAGGCAATATTGGGATGAGAAAGTGCCATATGCTCCATCAAGTCAGAAACATATCCACCCTCTGTCTGAGGCTGCTTTAAAAATTTTTTACGAACAGGAGTATTAAAAAACAGATTTCTCACGATAAAGGTAGTTCCCTCCGGGGCACCAACCTCCTCCCACTCCTTTTCCTCTCCCCCCTCGATCAGATAACGAAGCCCTGTCAGCTCCTCTCTGGTTTTCGTTATCAACTCCATCTGTGATACTGCTGCAATACTGGAAAGCGCTTCTCCCCGAAAGCCCAGACTGGCAATATGGGATAAATCAGCAGCACTAGTGATTTTACTGGTGGCATGACGCAGAAACGCCTTAGCTACCTGACTCTTTTCGATTCCCCATCCATTGTCCGTCACCCGAATCAAGGATATGCCTCCCTCCTTGATTTCTACTGTAACAGCCGAAGCACCTGCATCCACTGCATTTTCCAGCAGTTCCTTTACCACACTGGCAGGACGTTCTACTACCTCCCCGGCAGCAATCTGGTCGATGGTTTCCTTATTCAGTATCTTAATCTCAGCCAAGTCTTCCCCTCCCTATGTCATCGACCATCGATTCTTCAGTTTATTCTGCAGTCGATATAGTGTATTTAAGGCATCTAACGGTGTTAAATTAGAAATATCCAGTTCAGTCAGTTCCTTTAACACATCCTGATCACTTACGGTATCGGCAAAGGAAATCTGCTCCAAATCTACCTCATCATACTTTTTTGTTCCAGTTTTTTTGTCACTTCCCAATCCTTGAGCAATACTCTGTACCTTTTCCATAATATCGTTGTCACTAAGCTGCTCTACAATCTCTTTTGCTCTGCCAATTACAATCTCCGGTACACCGGCCAGCTTGGCTACCTGAATACCATAGCTTTTATCTGCCCCACCTTTGATAATACGACGTAAAAATACAATATCATCGCCCTTTTCCTTTACTGCAATGCAATAATTATTTACATTGGACATCTTCCCTTCCAGTTCGGTCAGCTCATGGTAGTGGGTGGCAAACAACGTCTTTGCTCCCAGATATTTTCGGTTGCTGATATGCTCAATTACCGCCCAGGCAATACTCAGTCCATCAAAGGTAGAGGTTCCCCGTCCAATTTCGTCCAATATCAGCAAGCTTTTAGAGGTGGCATTCCTTAAAATATTGGCTACCTCATTCATTTCTACCATAAAGGTACTCTGACCGCTGGCCAAATCATCCGAGGCTCCTACCCGGGTAAAAATCCTGTCCACAATGCCGATATTGGCACTGGCAGCAGGGACAAAGCTTCCAATCTGAGCCATTAGAACAATCAGTGCCGTCTGACGCATATAGGTGGATTTACCTGCCATATTTGGTCCGGTAATTACAGCGATACAGTTTTTATGATTATCCAGATGGGTATCATTCGCAATAAACATATCGTTGTCTATCATCTGTTCCACTACAGGATGTCGTCCATCCTTAATATGGATGATACCTTTTTCGTTTATTTTGGGACAGACATACTGCTGTCGCTCTGCCACCAGAGAAAGGGAGGCGAATACATCCAAAGCTGCCACCGCTTTAGCTGTTTTTTGAATCCGCTCCACCTGTGAGGCAATCATATCCCGAATTCGGCAAAACATCTCATATTCCAGCGAAACCAGCTTATCTTCTGCATGGAGAATAGTATCCTCCAGTTCCTTTAGGCGGGTTGTAGTAAACCGCTCTGCTCCTGTTAGGGTCTGTTTTCGGATATAATCCTCTGGAACTAGGCTTAGATAGGAATTAGTCACTTCAAAATAATACCCAAAAACCTTATTAAACTTTACCTTCAGGTTTTTAATACCCGTTTTTTCCCGTTCCTCCTCCTCTAAGGCAGCCAGCCAGTTTTTCCCCTCAGTCTTGGCTTTTCTCAGACTATCTATATTCTGGTCAAAGCCCTCCTTAATAATCCCTCCATCCCGAAGACTAATGGGAGCTTCCTCCAAAATGGCCTGCTCTGTCAGCTCATATAAATCTGTAAGACTGTCTATATCAGCATTCAAATTTTTTAATAGTCTACTATCCAACTCTGCCAGTACCGTCTTAATATGGGGCAGCATCCTTAGGGAATTACGAAAGGCCAGAATGTCTCGAGGATTGGCCGTTTTATAGCTTATCTTACCCAACAGTCTTTCCAAATCATAGATGGAGCTTAAGTATTCCCGTATTTCGTCCCGTGATACTGCATACTGACAAAAGGCTGCTATTGCTTCCTGCCGCATAAGAATAGAAGCTGCATCCACCAGAGGCTGTTCAATATAGCTTCTCAGTAGCCTGGCTCCCATGGCTGTTCTGGTTTTATCCAATACCCACAGCAAGGTTCCTCTTTTTTGCTTTTCTCGCAGAGTCTCTGTCAGTTCCAGGTTTCTTCTGGCGGCACTGTCCAAGAGCATATATCTGTTGGTCAGATAAGGAGAAAGGTGAGTAAAATGGGATAGGGAGGTTTTCTGCGTCTGGTACAGATATTGCAGTAACGCACCGGCGGCAATGGTACCGGAAGGAAAGTCATTAATACCCAGTCCGGTCAATCCCTGCACCTGAAAATGCCGCATCAGACATTTTTTGCAGGTATCTTCATCAAAATAATGGCTGTCTAAAGGATTTAAGCTAATGCCCATTCGACCTTTCAGCTCCTCTATATCTGTCCCACTGACTAAAAAAGCATCGTTGCAGATAATTTCCGAAGGAAGATACTTATTAATTTCATCCATCAGTTTCCTGATATCCTCTACCTCCGTCAGATAGTAGTCTCCGGTAGTAGCATCCGCAATAGATAGTCCTACCTTATTCTGAAAATAGGCAATACACATCAGATAGTTATTGCGACTTTCTTCCAACGACTGTATATCCAGATTAGTGCCTGGGGTAACAATCCGGATAACCTCTCGTTTTACCAATCCTTTAGTCTGTTTGGCATCCTCCATCTGTTCACAAACCGCCACTTTATAGCCCTTGGAAACCAGTCGGTTAATATAACTGTCAGCAGAATGAAAGGGAACTCCGCACATGGGAGCTTTTTCCTCCATCCCACAGTTTTTGCCGGTTAAAGTAATTTCCAGTTCCTTAGAGGCAGTTAAGGCATCCTCAAAAAACATTTCATAAAAGTCGCCAAGTCTGTAAAAAAGAATACAGTCACTGTATTCTTTTTTTGTCTCTATATATTGCTGCATCATAGGCGTAAATTCTGCCACTGTTCTTCTCCTCTGCTTGTTCAGCCTGATTCTGTTATCTGTTCTCCAATATAATAAAAGCCCCTGCACTCCTTCAGCCTGACGCTGACAATCTTACCAATCTGGTCCGGAGTTCCGGGAAAGTGTACAATGGTATTGTTGGAAAGCCGTCCTGTCACCAGTGTAGAATCCTGTTCATTCATTTCTTCTGCCAGAGCGGTCTGCACTTGTCCTTGAAGCAAAGCAGCCCTTTCTCTGGCTGTATCCTGTACCACCTTTAACAGTTTATCAAAGCCTTCCTTAACTACCTCAGATGCCACCTGATTCTCCATTGCCGCTGCTGGTGTACCGGTACGCTTGGAATAAATAAAGGTAAAGGCATTATCATATTTTACCCTTTTTACTACATCAATGGTCTCCTCTACATCCTCCAGAGTTTCACCGGGAAAACCTACAATAATATCTGTGGTAATGGCCATGTCCGGAATCTCCTGCCGAATCCTTTCAACTAAGGCCAGATACTGCTCCTTGGTATAGCAGCGGTTCATCGCCTCAAGAATACGATTGGAGCCAGACTGCAAAGGAAGATGCAAATGGCGACAGATTTTTTTGGATTCCTTCATTACCTGAATCATCTCCTCCGATAAATCCTTCGGATGGGAAGTCATAAAACGAATCCGCTCCAAGCCCTCCACCTTTTCTACTTCTCTTAACAGGTCGGCAAAGCTTATCTGTTCTTCCAAATTTTTTCCATAGGAATTCACATTCTGTCCCAGGAGCATAACCTCCACTACTCCATCTGCTACCAGTGCTTCTATTTCTCTGATAATATCCCGGGGATTACGGCTTCTCTCTTTTCCCCTTACATAAGGAACGATGCAGTAGCTACAGAAATTATTGCAGCCAAACATAATATTGATACCGGACTTAAACGCATATTTACGTTCTACCGGCAAATCCTCTACTATCCCCTCTGCTTCCTTCCAAATATCGATAACCATTCGGTCAGATTCCGCCATGGTACACAGAAGCTCCGCAAATTTGAAAATATTGTGAGTACCAAAAATTAAATCCACAAAACGATAGCTTTTTCGGATTTTATCCAGAGCGCTTTCCTCCTGCATCATACAGCCGCACAGACAGATTTTCATATGGGGATTCTGTTTCTTCAGACTGTTTAACGCTCCCAGTCTGCCATAGACTTTCTGGTTTGCATTGTCCCTGACGGTGCAGGTATTGTAGATGACCAGGTCTGCCTGCTCCGTTTCTGTCATCTGGTAGCCTGCCTGTTCCAGAATACCTATCAGCTTTTCACTGTCTCTGGCATTCATCTGGCACCCAAAGGTAATGACGGCAGCAGTCAGCGGACGTGCCAGCTCCTTAGATACCTTGTGTACATATTCCCGAGCCTTGGCGATAAAATAATATTGACGCGCAGGTTCTTCTACAGGAGCTTCCCTTTTCAGGTCTATCCTGTCAAAATCTATCTGATGCTTCATAAATTAAATCCTTTCGTTTGTTATAGGTATATGAACGTCCTCTTTTCCCTGTTTTTACCACAACCCCAACATAAGCAAGGATATGTAGAGTCAGTCCTGCTGCCTTTCTTGATATTCCTGCCGTTTTAGCCAAATCAGCAGAGGTAAATTCCTCTGTCAGCCCATCCGGCAAAAACGACAGATAATCCTTCCGGTCTTCAATAACTACCTCATCAAAAAGGGCTACCGGTATCCTGTCATAACGACAGGAGCCTTTTTTTCTGTCCCGACTCCATCCATTGAGCAGTCGGTATTCTTCTATATCTACCAAAGGAAAACGAAAATGCAGATTTTCCTCGTTTAGAAATTCTTTAATTCTATACAACTCTCCAAAAGCCTTGTATACATTACCTGTAACCGGACTTTTCCTCCTTTTAGACAATTCTCCTGTTTCCTCATCCATCCAAATCAACCATTTAATATGAGGCATAGGATAGACCAGGGTAACAGAATAATGGGCGAGAAAACTCTTTAGCTTTTTCCTGATTTTATAAAAATTACCATTTTGAATCTCTATAATCTCTGTACCGGTATAAATATCTGCAATATAGTTTCCTATAGGGATTTCATGCAAAGCTGTATCAGGGGCATAGTAGTGCTTCAATACAGCATGCAATGTCTTCTCCCGCAAAGTCCCAATCCCCTGTTTTTCCTCCAGGCTATGACTTACCCTGTCCTTGGCCTGAGTAAATAGTACAGTATCCATCAGCGGATTCTTTCCGGAAATCCTACTTTTTTCTGTACCTTACGAAGAGTCTTACGGGCATAATACTCTGCCTTTTCTCCATTTTCCTTGATGATACTGTCAATATAAGCCTTATCCTTGCTTAGTTCCTGAAACCGTTCCTGTACCGGTTTCAGAATAGCAGCTACAGATTCTCCTACTGCCAGCTTAAATTCTCCATAGCCCTTGCCTTCAAATTCTTTTTCTGTTTCTTCTGGAGTCTTTCCCGTGCAGGCACAGTAAATATCGATGAGATTACGAATCCCAGGCTGTTCCTCCCTATACCTTATTTCGGCTTCGGAATCCGTGACTGCTCGCTTGAATTTGCGGATAATCGTATCGGTATCATCCATTAAATAGATGCTGGCATTGGCATTTTCATCCGATTTTGACATTTTTTTCGTCGGATCCTGCAAGCTCATTACTCTTGCTCCCCTCTGTCCGATATAGGGTTCAGGAATGGTAAAAATTTCACCATATACTCCATTAAAGCGCTGGGCAACATCTCTGGTAAGCTCAAGATGCTGCAGCTGATCTTTTCCTACTGGTACCACATCTGCCTGATAGAGCAGGATATCCGCTGCCATCAGTACCGGATAAGTGTAAAGACCTGCATTAATATTGTCTGAATGTTTGGCCATCTTATCCTTAAACTGGGTCATTCGATTTAATTCACCCATATAGGTAAAACAGTTGAGTATCCATGCCAGCTCAGCATGTCCTGATACATGAGATTGGTAATAAATACAGTTCTTTTTGGGATCCAATCCAGCTGCAATATACAGTACCAGCAAATTTCTTGCCCGTTTCCTTAACTCAGCCGGATCCTGTCTTACGGTGATAGAATGTAGGTCTACTACAGAATAAAAGCATTCATATTCATCACTTAAAGTAACCCAGTTTTTTAAAGCACCCAAATAATTCCCTAAAGTAAGTGTACCTGTAGCCTGCATACCACTAAAAAGTATCTTTTTACCATCTATCATATTGATTGCCTCCCAGCATTTTCTTTATCTTTCTTATCTGCATTTTCACCTGATTGTCTGACCAGAATATAAAATATATGTATATCTGAATCAAAAATTTTTCAGATACACTTTAGTGTAGCATCTGACTTTTCATCCGTCAACTACATAAAATGATGTTGGGGTCAAAAGCATTTGACCCCTTGATGCTTACGGATTTCTTCGCGTTTCACGCTCACGAAATCCTAAAAACATTCAAAATCCGCACATTTTTCTGCGAAAAATGGCTACTTTCTCATGTTTTGTGGATCC
>JAFXJR010000036.1 GCA_017532145.1 Lachnospiraceae bacterium
GAACCACCAGATAGGAGGGAATACTTTCCTTATCCTGGGCAGACAGGCTGTCAGCAATGGTTTTCACCAGCTTGACCAGATGCTTTTGATTCTCCTTTGGCGTTCCCCGGCCGTATCTTTGAATCAATGCCTGAGCCATCCATTTATTCACATCCGTTCCCTTAAGAAAATCCTTTAAAAACTCTACCGCCTTTAGCTCATCTTTTTCATAACGAATAATAAACTGTAAAATTACTTGCTTAAACTGCTCATTTTCTCCCGACGCTCTCGTTAAATAGTTTCTGCAAAAATCGGCAAAATCAGGCTCTAATATAGCAATCAGCTCCAAAGCCTTCCTTCGTACATAGCTGTTTTGTGTAAAAGAGGCAAATGGCTCAAAATGGCGTTTTGCAGCCTTTAACATCCTCCTTTTCTGGCTTTCATTCCATCCCTCCTGAAAATAAACAGCAATCGTATACATATAACCTACCATCATATCCGACTGAAGACGTCCATTCACAATCTCCATACAGGGTTCAAAAAAGTCCTCCGGATTATCAGCCTGCCCGATAACCTCTAGCCTCTCTGTAATCTGTCTGTTCAACTCATGCCCCTGCATATTTTTATTTCTTTTGGCCAGTGCCTCCAATTCGTTCATTTCACTCTTGGGATTTAAATGCAGCTTTTCTGTGGTTCCAATTCCCTTTGTACTCCTTTTGGCACCTTTCAGGGAAGCCATATCCATATCCATCACGGCTTTCGTATCCGGTTTTCCGGTAATCCAAGCTTCCATCCTCATCCTTCTCAACGAATCAATATAAATCTGGAAACTAATTGGCGTATTAATGGGATAACTGTTTTTCAATTTTACTACTCTGGTTGCAATACGACGATTAGGAAGATTTTTCGTCTTACCTCTGCCTAAAAAGATTTCTATTCCAATGGTATCCGTCGTTTTATCCAGCTTATACTTATCCCTAATTTCCTCTGAGCGGTAAGGAAGCTCTGTACCAGCAGGAATTAAAAGGCTGACATATTCTCCCCTCAGTCCCAGATTGATAGAATCATTTAAAATCGTACTGGTATTAAAAGCAGAGCGATAGATAGATGGCATCTCCTCAGAAGCTGTATTTTCATTCTGACTGTCCAGAGGATTGCCCATATCTCCCTTTGTCTCGTCTATTTTTCCTACATTATATTTATGCAGGCAGTAATGATAATACACAGCTCCCCTAGCTACTGCCAGGTCAGGGTCACTGGTTTCCAATGGTTCAAAACCGAAAAATTCCTTCAACCGTTGTCGGATAAGATAAAATTTTGTCATCCCTCCATTGAGAATAACGGCATCAATTTTTATATTACTTCCTGCCTTATCTAACACATCCAGTACCGGATAAATAATATTATTTACATCTCTTTCATTCATCCTCTGGATACGGGCAGCATCCTCTTTCTTATAGCCATAACCCATTAAAGGGGATAAAATTTTTTCAATCCTTTCTTTTGTATAAGTATCTTCATAAGAATAGGCATCAAAAAGATTAATATCCATTACCTCATGCCCATAGTCATCGGGAAGCTCTATCCCTGACATTCTTGCATTTTCATAAGCTAAGGAAAGTTCTACCTTCAGCTGCTCTGCCAGCTTTCTCAGCTTACACATCACCTCTTCCCGACGATTGTTAGCTACCTTGATTCCCCAATACTCCTCAAAGCGCTCCAACATATCTGCTGCCAGAAGCTCATCAAAGTTATCGCCTCCCAGCAAAGTATAGCGGCTAATAGCCAAATCCTGAATATTTAGAATACCTTCCTGGCGATATCCTACCCTATGGATGGTAACGTCTAAGGTACCTCCTCCCAGATCAAAAACCAGTACATTTTTATCTGTTTCCAGAGACAGCAAATCAGAAGGAATCTCTCCATCCTCCTGCATCCGCATAAAATCATAGATAACTGCTTTTGGTTCATACAGCAGTATCTCATGAATATTTTCTTTTTCTACAGCAATTCCTGCTTTTCTGGCCGCATCAATTGTCGCCTGACACTGATCAGAATCAAAAGAAGCTGGTACGGTAATAATCACATCCCTTAACTCCGACTGAAATAGCTTCTTCCTTGCTCCCTGAATCATATAGGATAGAATCTGTCCAGAAACGTCAGCCGGTGTCTTGTCAGGAATCTCTTCTACCAAAGGAACCTGATCCGTCATTCCCATCAGAGACTTTACTGATTTGCATACATAGCCTGCATATAATCCATATCTGCTCTTTGCATAATCGCCTACATCAGCCATCATGCTTCCATCCTTACTTTTGTAATAAGACACGACGGAGGGAAGAAGTGGATGTCTTGATGTACTTCCAATTTCATTTTTTCGATCCAAATCCAGCACAATAGGCTTCATTTTATTTCTAATCATATTTCCATACGCAATAACTGAATTAGTGGTACCCAGATCTATTGCGGCATAAAACTGCTTTTCTTCCATTTAATATCTACTCCCTTCCTATTCCTTCTCCCGTACTGTAGGTAACGAAATCACTACAGAATCATATTTCCAGCCCGGTCTTTCCACCACCACTGTTTTCTTCTCTCCGGGAGACAGATAGGCTTCTCCAATATAGGTATATTCTGCCAATCCTTCAGCCTCAGTGGTAAATTCTCTTCCTGTAGTATCAATAGGGGTAATTCCGCAATCCCGGATAAACCGAAGCAGCTGTTTAAATACAATCGTCAGGGGCATAAACTGAGGCGGTGTCTGCACCTTATTTTCCTTTAAAGAAGCCAGTCTGCGCTCTACCATCTCTATACTATCCAGAAGATTTCCATAATTGTCAGAATTCATATCCGAATAAAAAGAAGCTATAGCAGCGTTTTTTGCCTCTGCTGCCGTTTCATCTATGGTTTCCTTTAGTTCGTCCAGCATGGCCTGTACCAGCTCCAGAGAATTTTTATAATTATTATTCTGAAAACGGAGCTGCTCCAGCTCATTTCCCGAAACAAATCCTGCCGCCTGGGACGATTCAGACAATGCCTCCTCCGTTCTTTGCAATACGTCCTTTGCCGAACGCTTATTTCCCTTCATATCGTACTCCTGCAGCAGATACTTTATGATATTGCGCAATAGACGGTCACAGTATCTGGCACCAAAGGTAAAGACAATCGGTCTGTATTCCTCCGCACTCAAATCCGGGTCCACCAAAAGCATAAAGACTACCACGTATTTTCCAATAAAATACATTTTCCGATTTTTTCTATCACGTCGTTCCAGATTTTCTGTAAACTCGGAAAACTTCCGGATAGCCTCCTTTTCTCCATTTAAGGCTTCCTTTAACAGAGTTACTCCTTCTTCTACCACACTCAGTACATACTTTCTTTTATCTCCCGCATCCAGATTGCAGCTGTGCAATGCATCCAGATAGGAGTCATAGGTAACCTGCATCTTACCCACAAACGTCTTCTGCAATCCCTGATAGGCATCTCTGGGATGTAATTGGGGATACATCAGACTTCCATAGATGGCAGCCCACTCATCAGACGTATTTTTATGTACCTTTTGAGCCTCTTCCATCTCTTTTTTTGCCACTTCCAGTTCCTTTTGCATAACATCCTGATAAATCTTTTCGTGTTTCATCCTGCACTCCCTTTTCAAATAATATTTGGCTCCATTTATTGCCTGTATCACTTTTTGGGTTGGAGCCGTCACTGCCAATAGATGCTTTAATGATTTCTTTCTCTCGTTTGGCTGCACATGCAGCATATAGACCTCTTTTGCATTGACTGCTTCTACAAGTCTCAGTGTTTCTACCGGAGACGCATGCAGACTATAAATATCAAAAACAACGGTAATACATCCCGGCCTTCCGGCCTCCTGTCCCACAATGATATATCCGCCCTTTAATTCAGATTCTCCCATATGAATATTGCTTCCATATACAAAATATCCCATATCTGAAAGGGAATCTGCCACCTGGCGACTCTTTTCTTCCAAATAAACAGGGATATCTGAAAAAGCTGATTTTAAAAAATAAAATAAATCCAGATGTTTAGGTACACTTCTGGAAATCAGATAGACTTTCTTTTCTTGTTGGAGATAGCCTCGAATCATTTTTTCCAGCTTGGCATAATGATCGGCCCCATAAACAGCTGCCATCTCATCCTCCAGCTGTTTGTCCCATTCTTCCTGCTCCATATATACATTGGGTGCATTGACAAGAAGGGTATCCGGATGAAGGTCAGGCAAACTTCTCATTCCATTAAAACCAAACATTGTACGCACACTAAAGTCTCCCGTGTATAGGATTTTATGAGTCCTTGTTTCCACAAAAATCATAACAGCTCCTATCATATGACCCGCCGGAATAAACGTAATTTTACAGCCTCTTACCGAAAATGTCTTCATGACAGGTTCCACACGAATACGCGACATAATGGCCTGTGCCTGCCGGTATCGTTCATTTCTTACCCGTTCTGACTCTGCCCGTCTGGAAATTCTCCCAAACTTAAGCAGCTGTATATCCATCAGACTTCTCGTATCCTTGGTGGTTACAATTTCCGCCTTTGTAGCCAACGCGGCTATCCTGGCAAAAGAACCAATATGATCATAATGACCATGACTGATTAAAATCAAATGGATATCTGAAAAATCCTGCATCTCCTCCAATAATCGTCCATAATCAGGATAAAGCTCCTCCCCCTGCAGCCTTGCCCCACAATCTAACAATATATTCATGCCGTCTATGGATAGGAAATAGGCAGAGGCACCTATTTCATCTGCACCCCCCAACGGAATAAAATAATCACTCATATCCAACCTTCCTTTTTCTATATTCAGTTATTTTCCCTTTCACCTATTTACTAAACTCTTATCCAATGTGTTATCAGTAGTGGTAAAACAAGAATCCCCCTGCTTTAGCTGTGGGAAGTGTTAACATAACTATTATATCAGATTAAGGGGTTGGTTTCTATAGATTCTGCATTTTTCGCAAGATGTCTTGTCAGGTGTGAAGGTTTGACTACCAATAGCGTTCCTTTGCCTCTACATAGACTGCTTCTCCGGAATCTATACAATAGGCTGCTAATCTGCTGCCATATACACATCCACAGTCAATCGCAATATGACCATTCCCAATATAAATTTTTGATGAAAAATCCTTGTTAATATACATAGTCGGTGTATGTCCTGTAATAATATAGGTATTGCAATCCTGATAATATCTTCTATGGTAAGCAGTCCTTCCACAGATAAAATCCAACAATCCATATTTGTCCAATGACATTTCTTCTCTAAAATTGTCAATCCCTGCATGAGCCAACACATACCGCTTGTGTTCCATCATAACTTCATCATATACATTCGCATTTTCCAGAAAATTGCATACTGCCTGCTTTTCTTCCTGAGACAATTTCATAAATGCTTCTAGGGTAGTCAGTCCACCATCTTCCAGATAAATCTGGAAATCTGAAATCTCCTCCGCTGACATACTATCTGCATTCGACAAATCCAATCCCAGTTTACGCACAAAATACAAAAACAGATAGTCATGATTTCCAATAATATAAGTAGCATTCTGCATTTCCATAATATTTAGAAGTACCTTCATGGGTTCCGGTCCTCTATCCAAGGCATCTCCCAGAATATATAAATGGTCTCTATCCCTGGCAAGCTTTATCTTATGGATAAGCTCTATATATTCTTCATAACATCCATGTATATCAGCGATTACATACTGCATAAATCCTCCTGTTCATCACCAACTAAGAAGCAACTGGCGAATATCCACTTTGACGATTAATCGTTTCTTATTTCTCCAGTATCATATTATTCCGTTCTTATCAATCCTCCATTTGCTACTTTAAATCCAATGCTCCCATATTCTCCACATCTTTCATCAAGGTTATAACAATACACATCTGCATACCCATTTTTTATGGTATTTCGCTCCATTCCCCAATCTTCCTCACAGGAGCTAATCTGCATAAATAAAATCATCCTGCCAAATATAGTTTCATCATAAATACCATAATACACGATAAAATCTTTTTCTTTTTCCAAGCTTTCCTTAATGGCTTTGAGTTCTTCATCCTCATTAAAGGTAAAGGTAACTCCTGTAACTTGTCCAAACATTTCCATTGGCTTGGAAAAACAGGCTGTTCCTTTTTCCCATAATTCCAGTACCTCATCCCAAAGTCCCATATCCTGTAAAATTTCGATTCTCCTTTTACCTTCAGCTACCATTTTCTTCTGCATAATGACTGCCTCCGTTTTCTTGTTATATGTAAGCCAATTATAACGCATAAAAATTCTCCAAACAATATCTTGGACATATTTTACCATTTTTTGAAAATAAATAACGCCTAATTCAAGTATAGAAGATAAAAAGAGAGAAACCCTATCAATCACTTTGTAGAATTTCTCCCTCTAAAATATTTTTAACGATATTTGTTATCCTTCAACGCGTTTGTTTTTATATAACAGGTACTTTTGACACCATTTGAGTGCAAATGCCTCCATTTAGAAGTTAAATGTTATTCTATTGACTTATTTACAAATATTATCCATTGGTATCATCCATACTTCTGATGTCCAACCAATTTCACCATCAATTTTTTCATTAATCATGCTCCTTTGTCAAATTGGAATTGGCTTACTGTTTGATATAACTATTTTCGTAAATATCGAGGAACTTTCCAACAAAAATAGCCTGCTGTTGTTCTTCCTTAGTTCCCGTTGTTATTTGCGATCCATAAATTTTATAATCACTGTAATTATCTGCTGACAATGAATCTAAATCATAGGCTGTCTGAATTAGTTTTATTCCTTCTGAATATAGTTCCAACAGTTTAGCCAATGCTTTCTCTGGGTCTTTGAATACTGCATAACCGTTCTTATTTGCTCCAATGGCAAAATCTTCGCTAATGGAAGTATATTCTTCAATGGGAACACTCCCTTTTATGTTGCCTTGACCTGCTACATATTCCTGCACATAAGGGTACTGTATTTCAGGTGATTTACCTTCGTTTTGACTACAACTAACCAAATCAAGCACACAAGTCAATGCTAAAATTAAGACTA
>JAFXJR010000037.1 GCA_017532145.1 Lachnospiraceae bacterium
ACCGGTACCTCTCTGACTCCCTGTACTCCCTCCATTCCTATCTTCCTTAACAGACTTTCTCTAAAATTTTCTTCCTCTGCTCTGGGACTGTTATTTTTTCCGATACCTTCTGTTCCATGCGCTATCTGCAATGTATTTTTATTCCATCCGTTAACATACATACCCAGCTGCTCCTTTCCCGCCTCTACCTTTATTACCAAGTACCTGCCTAATTCCACCCCTGCTTTTGCATCCGCTGAAGCCTCTCCTTTATCATTTCCCTTCCACGTCTTAGTCGGGTCTTTACTGTACTCTCCTCCAGTTCTAAAATTACAGCAATTTCTTTAATTGAGTAATCTTCATAATAGAACAAATACAAAGGGTTACGGTAGGCAGACGGCAGCTCCATTACATGCCACAAAGTTTCATCCTCTGCTTGATAAGGCAGAATAAAATTTTCCATCTCTTTTTCTGATACAGAATCAAAACCTACTGTCCTGGAAAACCAGGAACTTTTCTGCATATCCCGGCAGATATTGATTACCACTCGAATCAGCCATGCTTTTTCATGCTCACTGTTCTCCACAGAGGGTCTAAGCCTCAGATACCGACAAAATGCCTCCTGCACTGCATCCTCTGCATCTTCCTTATTTTTCATATTGGAAAAAGCAATCCGGTACAACATCTGTTCATATTTTATCAGCGGTTCTACCGCCTCCTTTTCCTCATCGTGCATATAATTCCTACCTTTTTCGTAACTGTTCAGTACACTCACCATTACCCTTTTTCTTCTTATCTGCTGCCCATTACCTGAAAGCCGGGGATTTCTGTACTTATTCAAACTGTATAATATAAATAGAAGCATCCCAGATAAAGTGAATATTTACCCTATACCTGAAGTGGGAAACTTCCTTGATTCGGTTAAAATAAATCCCTCTATAAGAAATACGATTCATCTCAGAAAAAGGTTTCATCCTCACCATCTTTTTTTAGCTAAAAACTGAACCCTATCTACCCAGAACATATAAAAAATGGAGGAATAAAAGGAGAACCCTACAGCCTGTCATCTGCTGCATGGTTCCCCTATCGGTACTTTTTTGTCTCTATTCCCCTTTAATTGGATTGTAACGCCTGTTTTAAATCTTCAATAATATCGTCTACGTTTTCAATTCCTATAGAAAGCCTGATTAAATCAGGAGCCACACCGGATGCAGCCAGTTGTTCATCCGTCAGCTGTCTATGGGTATGGCTTGCCGGATGCAGTAGACAGGTTCTGGCATCTGCTACATGGGTAACGATGGAAGCTACCTTTAGCTTATCCATAAAAGCAATGGAAGCATCCCGTCCGCCCTTTACGGCAAAGGCAAGAACTCCACAGGTTCCACTGGGCATATATTTTTCTGCCAGTTCATGATACTTATCTCCCTCTAAGCCTGCATAATGTACCCATGCCACCTGTTCCTGCTCCTGCAGGAATCTGGCCACTGCCAGAGCATTTTCACAGTGCCTTTGCATTCTTAAATGCAAGGTTTCTAACCCCAGATTTAGATAAAAAGCATTTTGAGGAGACTGAATCGCTCCGAAATCCCTCATCAGCTGTGCAGTGGCCTTGGTAATATAGGCACCCTTTCCAAATCTTTCTGTATAAGTAATCCCATGATAGGAGGCATCCGGTGTAGTCAGTCCGGGAAATTTATCTGCATACTGATTCCAGTCAAAATTTCCACTGTCTACAATACAGCCTCCCACACCTGCTGCATGGCCATCCATATATTTGGAGGTGGAATGAGTCACAATATCTGCTCCCCATTCAAACGGCCGACAGTTGATAGGAGTAGCAAAGGTATTGTCCACAATCAACGGTACTCCATGGGAATGAGCCAGCCTTGCAAACTTTTCAAAGTCAAAGATGGATACGGTAGGGTTGGTAATCGTCTCTCCAAATACAGCCTTTGTATTAGGTTTAAAATATTTTTCCAGTTCCTCCTCCGGTAAATCCTGATCCACAAAGGTACATTCTATCCCCATTTTTTTCATTGTTACACCAAACAGGTTATAAGTACCGCCATAGATGGAAGAGGAGGCAATAAAGTGGTCACCTGCTTCACAGATATTGAAAATAGCATAAAAATTAGCTGCCTGACCAGAGGAGGTAAGCATAGCTGCCACACCCCCTTCTAAAGCGCAGATTTTAGCTGCTACTGCGTCGTTAGTGGGATTCTGCAGTCTGGTATAAAAATAGCCTTCTGCCTCTAAATCAAATAGTCTGCCCATAGCATCACTGCTGTCATACTTAAAAGTGGTACTCTGGTATATCGGTACCTGACGAGGTTCTCCCTGAGAGGGCTTCCATCCTTCCTGAATACATTTGGTTTCTTTTCTTAATTCCATGTTTTCTTTCCTTTCGTTTTATTAAAATATTGCTTTTTGGAGTTTATGTGGTTAAGATAGCAATTGAATGTTAGCTATCTTAACTAGTATATCATCTTTTCATTATTTGGGAAACCTAAAATATACTTAGAAAGATACAATCCATCTGCAAACTGAGTGCCACCAGCTCTACCGTAGGTCAGAATGGGCCAATATAACTTTTATTCCTTCTGTTCTGCAACAAATTCTCTCATGTTCTCTGCTTTATCAATATACAATACACCAATTAGATGGTCATATTCATGCTGAATGATTCTTGCATTCATCCCCTCATATTCTTCTACAATCTCCTCAATTCCATTAAAATATTTAACTTTAATCCTCTTATGTCTCAACACATCTCCACACATACCCGGAACGCTTAAACATGCTTCCATTCCAGTTTCCATGTCCTCAGAATACTCTAAAATTTCAGGATTTACAAACCAGGTAAGCAAGCTCACTGCCCCTCTACTCCACTCACTATACTAACATATACGTTGGCAGTGAGCTTATATACCAGGGTGTAGAGTATACCAAACACAAAAAAGCAACCAACCGTTGTGGCAATCAGCAGACCGGTACTCTGCAGGTTAAATACCAGTAAAATTTTGCGGATAACCGGAAAGGCAAAGCATAGATGAATTCCTGACATAAGCAGGGGCAGAAAAAATATGGTAAGCATCTGAGAATGAATGCTTCTGCGAATATCCCTTCTGCTCATTCCCACCTTCTGCATAAGTTCAAAACGTTTCTGATCCTCATAGCCTTCGGCTATCTGCTTATAGTAGATAATCAGTACTGTTGCTGCCAAAAATACAATACTCAGCAGGATGCCAATATAAAATAATCCACCAAACATATAGTAAAATTCTATTCGCTCATCCTCCTGCCCATCCACCTCTCCAGCGTAGATTATCGTACTATCTTCCAGACCACGCATCCAGTCTGTCTGCTCAAGCTGATGACAGATATTCATCTGCTCCTGAGCAGAGGTATCCAGGTCGAAGGCATATATCCACTCAAACCTTAATTCTGTGTCTTCCTGAGAATTATTCTGTCCTCTATCTGGTGCAGTAAAGGCCTCCAAATCCTCCACAAATACAAAAATGGTTGGAATAATCGTCATGGCCGAATTTCTATTGTCTATCCAATCTTCTACAACATCCTTTACCTGATATATCCTTCCCCCATTCATCTGAAAGGTAGAAGCTGTATATTCGGTACAGAAGGGATAGATAAGTACCTCTCCCTCTTTCAGTGTCATGTTTTCATCCATAACACGATTGTAATCTGCCAGTGGAACCAGGTACAGAAGTACTGCAGTAGAGGCAGTATTAAAGTTAAAATTTTGCATTGCCTCCTCATCCTGAGAAAAGGAACCATTCAGCAAAATCCCATCTGTATTGCCTACCTGATATTCGATGACAGCCTCCATTTGTACTTGATTTTCATCCAGAATCCTGCTCACCCTGTCCCGAAACCTATCCAGAATCTCATTATCCAAATATTTTATATCCTGCATCTGCAGCTCAATATTGATATCCTTTGGACAACGGGTAAGAATTACATCTTCTAATCCTATATATAAGGAGGCAGTGGAACTCAGCATAACCAATACCATCGTAAGTAGAATACAGATAGATGCCAGTCCGGCACCGTTGCGATTCATACGATAGACCATGGAAGAAACAGAAACAAAATGGTTTGGCTGATAGTAATACCGCTTATTTTTTTGCAAAAGGCGACACAGCATCACGGAACCGGCACCAAATAGCAAATAGGTAGCTACCATAACCAGAGCCACTGCCACAAAAAATAAGGTAATGGCAGTCACCAGAGATTCTACAGTCAGAGCAATAGAATAGGCAATAATCAAAAGAATCACACCGGCTAAACCTATCAACCAATTGGCCTTGGGAGGCTTTTCTCCCCTATTTTCACTGCGAAGCAGCTCTATCGGATGACTAAAAGAAATCTGACACAGACTATGAAAAAATAAAAGGAGAAAAATACCGGTGAAAATCATAGCAGTTACTGCCATTGTATCAGGAAAAACCGTCCACTCATAGTCAATCTGTCCAGCCATCATATTCACCAGCCCCAGCTCAAACAGCTTGGAAAGAACCACTCCCAATACCAGACCAATCCCCAGTGAAACCACCGTGATAATACAGGTCTCCCAGAAAAGAAGCTTGCTGATATTTCCTTTTCCCATACCTAAAATATTATACAAGCCAAACTCTTTTTTTCGGTAACGCATCAGAAAGGAGTGGGAATAAAATAAAAAGAATACGGCAAACAGAGCGATGATTCTACCGGACATACCCAGTGCGCTTCCCACAGTACCCGACCCTGGCATTCTGTCCAGAGCAGGCATTTCGGATAAGAACAAAATAATATAATGTATGGCTACCATACCCATGCAAGTCAGAAGATAGGGCAAATATAACCGTTTATTTTTTCGTATACCCTCCCAGGCAAGCCTTGGATAAAAACTCAACTTCATCCTCTCTCACCCCCTGTCGCCAGCATAGTCAAGGTATCAGAAATTTTCTGGTAAAGCTGCTCACTGGTATTGTCGCCCCGATAAATTTGGTGAAACACCTCTCCATCCTTAATAAACAGTACTCGACTGGCATGACTGGCAGCCTTTACTGAATGGGTAACCATCAGGATGGTACGCCCCTCTTTATGGATACCGGAAAATAGCCGCAGCAGCTCATCGGTACCCTTGGAATCTAAGGCACCTGTGGGTTCATCTGCCAACACCAGCTTAGGGTTAGTGATTATGGCTCTGGCCACAGCCGCCCTCTGCTTCTGTCCGCCGGATACCTCATAGGGATACTTTTTTAACAATTCAGAAATACCAAGCTGTGCAGCGATAGGCTGCAGTCTGGTCTTCATCTCCTTATACGGTTTTCCTGCCAAAACCAAAGGCAGATAGATATTGTCCTCCAGGGTAAAGGTATCTAACAGATTAAATTCCTGGAACACAAAGCCTAAGTTGTCACGACGAAATGCAGCCCTGTCTTTCTCCTTTACCTTGGATAGCTCCTGTCCATCCAAAACCACACGACCGGCAGTAGGCTCATCCAATGCTGCCAGAATATTCAACAATGTAGTTTTGCCAGAACCCGATTCACCCATAATGGCAACATATTCTCCCTGCTCCACGCTAAAGGATACGTTTCGCAGAGCTTCCACCCGGTTACTGCCCAAGCGGGTAGTATAAATTTTTTTCACTCCACTTACATCCAATCGACTCATGATAAAAAACCTCCTTTGTGATTTCTGTGTCTATTGTAGCAAAAGGAAGCTTTTTCTCTCCATCGAATCGTCTTACAAATTCCTCTTAATATCTAACATTTTTGTAAGAAAAGCAATAATCTGCTATTCCACCTTTAATTCTGTCTGAGAAAGGTCAATACAAATCACTGTACCCTGGTCTACCACAGAGCTTGCAGTAATACGATGTCCCAGATTGGTACA
Source organism: Lachnospiraceae bacterium (assembly GCA_017532145.1). Taxonomy (GTDB): domain Bacteria; phylum Bacillota; class Clostridia; order Lachnospirales; family Lachnospiraceae; genus Kineothrix. The sequence continues at coordinate 5,881 of JAFXJR010000037.1, forward strand.
GATACGTTTACAAAGATAGAGACCGATACCGCTGGCTCTTTTATCCCTTCTTCCATGGCAGCCAGTATAACCATTTTCAAAGATTCGCGGCAAATCCTCCGGTGCAATCCCCATACCAGTATCCTTAATACAAAGCTTTTTTTCCGGCTCTAAGGTAATCATAATGCTCCCTGAACGTGTATATTTTAAGGCATTAGAAAGCACCTGCTCCAGTACGAAGGACAACCATTTTTCGTCGGTAATCACCTTAACTCCCACTGGTTTATACACCAGCTTCAATTTTCTTCCAATAAATTCACTGGTAAATTTTTTTACCGCAGACTTAATGATTGTATCCAGGTCATATTCTTTGATCAGATAATCCGTATTTTCAAAGTCCAACCTTAGAAATGTCAATACCATGTCTACATACTGTTCAATACGAAACAGTTCAGCAGAAAGCTTGCGTAAAGACGCGGCATCTTGCTGTTGTAAGTTTGGTTGCTGCATATTTTGCAGCTGCAATCGCATGGCTGCAATAGGAGTCTTAATCTGATGTACCCAAACAGTATAGTAATCCATCATATCCACATATTTCCGATTGGTTATCATCTGAAATTTATTATATTCTTTGCTGAGCAAATAGAGGATTTGCTGATAAGCCTCCTCCTCTATGCCTTCTACCTTGGGTAAAGTACCTATCACAATATCTGTCAGGTCATGAATATTCAGTAAAAGCTGATACTTATGCTTCACACGCTGAAAATCTTTCATCATAAAAAGAAGCCCCAGCGCCATACAGAGGAAGGATGGATAGATAACAGCTTTTATGGGAAGATGATAGAGGGCAAAGGAAATAAGAAAAAGCAGAAAGAATATAATAGCCACTACTATTTCTCTCCAACGCCGTTTTAAATATTGGAAAAACAGATTCATGACAAAATAAATCTCCTTTCAAGCCAATACTATGGAAAGCACAGACCAGTCAAGGGAGCAGTTTATTCATATTCAGTGTATTAGTACTGTATCTGGCTCATGACTTATGGGAATAAAATAGCCCACTCCAAACTTAGTTAGAATAAATTGCTGAAGTCCTGCTGCTTCCAAACGTTTTCGCAAACGATTTACATTAACCGACAAAGTATTTTCATCCACAAAGCTATCCGATTCCCAAAGCAACTCCATTAATTTTTCACGAGTCACAATTTTTCCCTTATTCTCCATTAAAGTCATCAGAATACGATATTCATTTTTAGAAAGCTCAATCCTTTTATTTTCATAGGTGAGAGTACTGTCTCCCGTATTCAATAAGGCTCCCCGATGCTCCAGTACAGGGACTGCAGCAGCAAAATCGTAGGTTCTGCGAAGCATGGCCTGAATTTTTGCCATTAACACATTCTGGTCAAAGGGCTTGGCAATAAAGTCGTCCCCACCCATATTTATGGCCATAACAATATTCATATTATCAGAAGCTGAAGAAAGAAAAATAATCGGTATCCTTGAGACTTTTCTTATCTCCCTGCACCAATGGTAACCATTAAAGAAGGGCAGAGAAATATCCAACAAAACTAAATGAGGGTTATATTCTGCAAACTCTTCCATCACTTTACGGAAATTTTGAACACAGGAAACCTGTAAATCCCACATTTCTGCCTGTTCTTTAATGGCTTCTGCAATACCAAAATCGTCTTCTATGATTAATAAACGATACATTTAAGTCTCCTCTCTAATCAATCGTAGCATCACTCTCGGTATAAGCATTTGTAGCAAAAATAATGTTCTTCTTAGTTGATTTGTCTCTTAAGAGACTATCAAGCACTACATTCACTGGATATGAACTTAAATCAATCAAGTTCATTATTTTTTCCCCTCCTTTTTACATTATCATTTTATTCATTGACATTAACAAATGTTAAAAATCTATAATATAAAATGTTTATTATTACTCCGGTGATTAAATATACCCATTATTAATAACCGTATTTTTGAGTGTAAGCAAGCCACTTATGATGAAACAGGGATTTTTACTTTTTCGGAAGATTCCTGCAGATCATGTATAAATGACTCCACTGTTTCCGGTATTTTTTCTTTGGTGTGGAGAATGATTCCACTGTGTACGTTCTGCTTCAAGTTGTGATTTAGATACTCATATGGGCTAATCTCCGGAGAATATGGAGAGGTAAAGAACAGTTCCCGTTCTTCTTTGTGTTCTACATGCCATTCCTGTACAATTTTGCCATGGTAGACTTTTAAATGATCAACGATAAATAGAACCTTACGGTCGACATTATGTAGCAGATGCCCAAGAAGCTCAATAAACAGCTGCTATGTCATGCTTGTGTCATCACACATAAAACGGCAAGAACCATAGTTGTCTATGGCAGAGATTATGTTTATTTTTTCGATTTTCGGACAGACGGAAATCTCCGGTGCGACGCCCTTTGACGAAAATCCCCGGATATGGTATTCCTGATTGTTGATGCCGGTTTCATCCCCCACATGATGATGCCAAACTCTCAGACTGGGGGATGTTCCTATACCCTTGCCATGGCGGTTACAGAAATGTTGTCTGCTGTAACATAGAACACATCGACCATTTCCAACCTTATAATAATTTCCCAGCTCAATCACTTCACTTGTATTTCGGCTCTGTCGCTCCCTGTCCTACGCTTAAATCTGGTGTTACCACTTCGATTCCAAGGACTTGGTACAGGCAGTTGGCTAGACCTTACCCGACAGGATTTTCCTGTTATATACAATCAGCTTACAAAAGCAAGCAGAATCTCCTCCGATCGCTAGAGGAAATCAGCTATGCTGATTTCTCAGCTCGCACTCATGACTTAATTATAACACATATTTTAAAAATATAGGTATATTTAATAGCCAAAATGATAAAATCAAATCTATAAACATCGAAAAAAGTCCATAAAAAATTAGCAATTAAAGGCAGATTTTTTGCTGTAAATTCCATATAATAAAGACACAGATAGAAATATCTGTACAGCAGTTAGAGTGTTCAGTTAAAATGCTCGTTTAAAAGCGGTTAGATTGTCCAATTAAAATAATCGGTTAATAGCAGTGGGTAGAGTAATCCACTCGCTTTTTTACTTTTCAGGAGGCTTTATGGATTAGTACGTTATCGATAAAAAATACATCAGTTACCTGACACAGTTTGATTCCCGTGTCGGATATGTGGAATAGGGAGAACGTTTGAAACTCCATGTGGGAATTCTTCTTACTATCGGAGATTTCCACTACTATATCCCTATTTTCCCTACAAAACCGAAACATCAGAAGATGTCCAACAGTCTGGATTTTCACAAACTCCAGGATGAATCCACCGGATATCTTTATGCTGTATTGAATATCAATAATATGATTCTAGTTCCTGATAATCGTCTTACACAGTTAAAATATAATCCGATAGAAAATTTCAAAATGTTGGAAGAAAAATGCAGTTCTTATTCTGATACATAAGCACAACCATGATAATTCAGGGGCTGTTGCAAAATGAAATTACT
>JAFXJR010000038.1 GCA_017532145.1 Lachnospiraceae bacterium
CCTTTATCGCAATGGCTTTCAGGGTTATAGATTCAAGTACAGAAATCGCTTGAGTATATTGTGTACTGTCTGCGGTAGGAGTAGTTCCATCTGTGGTATAATAAATGGATGCTCCCTCGGTGGCAGAAGTAATCGTTACACTCTGTGCTTCTGTATAAGTTCCTGCCTCTACAGAGAAGGTAGGAGTCTCCACTGTCTGCTTCTCTACCGGTTCCTCTTTATCCTTCAACCCATCCATCGCTGACTGTAGGCTGTTTTTTGCGGTATCTACTACCGTCTGATCCGTATTCGTTGTATCTGCCAGTACCTGCCTGGCCTGCTCTAATGCCTGAGCAAAGGTAGCCCAGCTTTCTTCTGTATAGTCCGTCTCTACCTTCTGTTCTGCCTCGGTAATCAAGGTTTGTAGCTCCTGTAAATCCACAGAAATTTCGGGTGCTTCTAAGGTAATTTCCTGAGAAGCAAAGGTTAGCTTCTTGGCTGTATTCTTTTGATAGCCTGTCACCTCCACCATATAAGTTACACCTGCCGGCAGATGGGTAAGAGCTACAGTAGCCACGTCATGATCAGCCTTTGTTTCAAAGCTTTGATTGGTATCCTGGATAGTAGCTTTTAAGGTAACTGCTCCCAAGTCAGAGACTCCAGAAGCCGTCTTTAACGCATCTACTGACAGACTAATTGTACCTTCTGTCTCTGTATCCAATACAGGTATTGTATCATTATTTTCTGCTGTAATAGGCATAATAAAGGAAAGGTCCGTCAGCGGGCTATCCTCTGTCCAAAGTCCTAATGCTTTTACTAACTGGCGATACATGATCAGATGACCATAACCATCCGGGTGAACGCTATCAGAATAGAGATACTGTCCATTGGTGGTTCTTAGCCAGGAGTAGGTAGCTACATATTTTTCTCCCCAGGATAACTGGTCAATATAGATAATATTAGGATCCTCATCCGCAATCTCTTTTAACTTTGCTGTATACACAGGAACTGAATTGATTCTGCCACCATCCCAAGAGTAGGTAGGTGTACGGAAGATAATAATGGCATCTTCATTACGTCCATAATTCGTTCCACAATCTCTCTCATATTCTGTTCATACTGCTGCAAAGTAGCCACATTAGGATAAGCATCATTGGTACCCAGCATAATCGACACCACATCAGGTGTATAGTTTTCCAGCCTCTGTACAATATTTTCCATGGTGGAAATTGTATTACCGTTGGCTACTGCAGAATTGACGATAATATCATCCGTTCTGCCTAATTCATCTCTGATAAACTTTTCAAACAGCTGAGGTACACTATCATAACCGTTAGTAAATCTTGCTCCGTGGGTAATCGAATCTCCCATAAACAGCCAGGTCATCTTATCCTTTGACTCCATCATCTGAGCCAGACGCTGTTGGTTATCATTCAGTACCTGCGTATTCTTTACTGCTGTATTCCCTTCTTCTATTCTTCCCTTTACTGTACCAAGCTGCAGGCTGCCATCTTCCGAACGCACCTTTAACACATAATCCTCGCCAGAGGGCAGAGGAGAAATGGTAACATTGGCAGTAGCTGTTCCTCTTATGGTCATCTCTCCCACTTCTAATTCATAAGCCCAACCATCTCCTTCCGGAATCGCCACCTGTAAGGAATTGGCTGTGGCTGTTGCCTGAGGCAGTACTTCAGGCATATAGAACATTGGCTGTTCTTCCATCGGACGCACGTTATTCTCAGAATAGATTGAACCACCCCAATAACCGGAGGTATCTCCAAAAGCTGTTGCAGCCAGCTGCTTACCAATTTCATAATGTCCATCCACGTTAAGAATACCATCTATAATCAGCTTGTTATTCTTAAAGGTATCGTTGTTGGTCTGGGTAAAATGGTCAACGACTACCACCCCACTTGCCTGTCCTCCGGTATACCCTGCCTTTACCTCATCTACGGCTTCACAGTATTTTTGGATAATTGCATTAGTAGCCTCATCCTTTGCAGCAAAGGGTTTTTGAATCACAGCAAAGGCAAACTGCTGATTGATATCCTCCTCATAATCCTTCTGTGTCAAGCTTTTGTCGATAAAGGCTTTCAGATTGGCTTTAAACGTTTCCAATCCTTCCTCTCCTGCTTCATAGTCTTCCTTTCCCACCAGATAGGATACTACCCTTGGACGGAAGGCTGTTACCAGCTCATCATAGTTTTCTACGATATCTGCCAGAGTCCGACCTGGTTTACCTGCATTAATCACAAATCTTTGTCTGTTATTGATAGGTGTACCCAGTATCCTTCCCCAACGGATATATTCCTCATACTGACCCACATAATTACGGACATTGCCCACCTGATGATAACCGCCACTAACTGCCTCACCACCCACAAAGACCCAGGTAGTGTCGTCATAGGCAGTACTCAGCATAACATCTGTCAATGAAATACCTGTACGTTTTCTCATCGCTTTGGTAATCTCCTGAGTATAGGCATTTAATTCTTCCTGAGTAAATACTTCATCGGTAACGGTTATGTAAGCAATTTCTCCTGTATATCCCATGGCCTTACCACTGCTGTTTTGTACTGCACCGATGGTTATAGATTCTAAATCAGACTGATTTCCAAACAGACCTGTCAGACCCTCATTGGTGTAACCAAGTTTTTCATTACCATTCCAGGAGGTCACAACATTGTGTGCTGTACCAGTATAAGGTCCACTGACAAAGCCAAAGGTATTCCAGGTATTCGCTGCACCTGTATTGTCCCAGGCTGCTCTCATCGAGTTACTAAAATCCACTCGGGTTTTGTTTGCATCCTGATAGAATCCGATTCCTCCAGTCATATTTCCAGCTACCGGAATATCCACTCCCTTTTTTTTCAACACTAATAATGCCTTTCTTCCCGAAGCATTTTCAGGCTTATAAGTAACCAGTACTGTTCCTATATTTAAATCCTTAATCCGGTTCAGTTCATCTTCTGTACCGGTTTCCATTCGCTCTCCATCAAATAACGTATTATCTGCATTGATATAATCTCTATGCAGCTGTCCTTTCTTAGCATGCTGATGGACTGCATCAACCCCTGTCTCATATTGATCCTGTGTGGGACCCACAAAGGTATTGCCTGATGCCTTTACCGCCTCCACCTTATACCAAAGCTTGGTTCCTGTGCCTGCATCTTCATCCACATAACTGTAAGTTGTAGCAGGAATTACTTCACTGTTTATCTTTTCATATCCTCCCTCCTGCTCTGCACACCGCCAGATATTGTAGCCGGTAGCACCTTCTACAGCATTAAACCGGATATGATTGGAGCTGAATCTGGCCTCCACACTGATTCCCTCCACAGTAACTACCTCCTGCTCTCCGGTAGTCATCACCTGAGACACCTGACCATTCCAGCCAGCTGCTCCTACTGCCAACGATGATTGAAACAGGAAGGTACCTGCCATAATTAGAGCCAACATTCGCTTTGCATTTACCATAGCTTCTTCACCCTCTGCCTTTCCCTAAATTTGTAAGTTTCTCTAATGATTCTTCTTAAATATCTTCTTTTTATCAGCATATCATACAAAAAAATTTTTTTCAATATGAATTTATAAAAGAAAAAAATTTTTAGTAACAGTTCAGCCATGTTCTATGTCATCAGCGAATCATGCTTGCATAAATGAGACGATGACATAGAACATGAGCGGATCGCCCAAGAACGAGCAAAGTTAGCTGCACAGCAACGAAAAAGCATCGCAGATGCCTAAAGCATCACAGATGCTTTTGTGGATGATGTGGGCTGAACTGTTACCATTTTTACTTATTCTTTCTCTTTTATTTCCTCCATCCTGCTTCTTCCTTCCTCGGACAGCATATCCGTCAGGTAGTTTTTCTCTGCCTGCTGTCTTTTTCCATAATCCTCACGGGCAGCTGCTTCCACTCTCTCCATTTCTTCCTTTAGCTCTCTGGCTGACAGCAGATAGCACCCCTGTCCTCTGGTAATAATCTGCTCCATATAATCTGAAGTAGCCACCGTTACATGGTCAGTCTTTCCCTTTTTATAAGCAAACTTTTCGATAAACTGGTCGGCAGTTTCTGCTTCTCTGGTATAAACCACATGAATGTTATGATAGTCCAAAATCTCCGTCTTATGCCTCTGTACCCGATAGGCATCAAATACCAGAATTAAATAGCAGCCCTTTAGTCCCTGATAATTGCACAGCATATCCATCAACCGTCCTCTGGCTCCATCAATGTTTTCTTCTGCCAGCTGCCGTAAGTCCTCCCATGCAAAGATAATATTATACCCATCCACCAGCAGATAGGACTCCTTGGGTTCTGCCTTTTTTCCCGATATAGGTCTGTGCTGCTTCCCTGCCAAATGTCTGGCTGTTCACAGCTTTTCTGACCAGAGAACCGTTGCCTCTCCCCTTCTCCTTTCGATTAGCATGGAAGGTTCGTGCCAAAATAGCATCCACTTCCTCTGTTCCCATCCAGACGGTTTCCTCTCTCCTTCTGCTGTCTGCTGACAGTGCCTTTATTTCACTCTCCCTCAAAGCCTCTGGTGGCTCTCTAAGTATAGATTCCACATGCATCTGTGCCTTCACTTCATTCCAGGGAACGATAACGCCGGCTCCATGGGAACAAAATACTGAACTGGAAGGATGCTCTGTATCTCTGTCCGGCTGATAGCCAATCCGTTCTACAATCTCCTCCGTATTATGGCAAGGCTCATATCCCTTTAATGTACAGAACAGCCTGCCATGCCCTCTGGTATAGGAGGCTACTTCTTTTTGATAGTCTCCCAGAGAAGCTACCGGTACTGTACCTGTCAGTACAGCCTGCTCTCCTTCCTGCTGCAACGCAAACCTTCCTGCCATCTTTTCTAAATCTGCCATGGCTCTTCCTACCATTTTCTCCGGAAGCTCCAGACGAAAATCGTAGCAGGGCTCCAGCAGAATCGTACCAACCTCCATCAGCCCCTGCCGCAAAGCCCGATAGGTAGCCTGACGAAAATCACCGCCCTCTGTATGCTTCTGATGCGCCCGTCCTGCTACCAGAGTAATCCTTGTATCAGTCAAAGCAGAGCCTGTTAAAATCCCTCTATGCTCCCTTTCCTCCAAATGGGTAAGTACCAGTCGCTGCCAGTTTCGATCCAGCATATCTTCACTGCATGCAGTACCGAAAACCAATCCACTGCCTGGCTCTCCCGGCTCTATCAGCAAATGCACCTCTGCATAATGGCGAAGTGGCTCAAAATGTCCTACTCCCTCCACCCGGTCTGCTACAGTTTCCTTATAGACGATATTCCCCCGTCCAAAGTCTACCTTCACACCAAATCGTTCCAAAATCATCCCTTTTACTACCTCTGTCTGTACCTCACCCATAATTCTGACCTGCAGCTCCTGCAAGGCTTCATCCCATATAATGTGCAGCTGTGGCTCTTCCTCCTCCAGCTGGCGCAGCTTAGGGAGAAATCCGGCTGCATCTACTCCTTCCGGCAGCTCCATACGGCAGGTAAGTACTGGCTCTAAGACAGGTAGCCAACCACCTGCCTCTATTCCCAATCCTTCTCCTGGCCGTACCTGATTTAAACCAGTGACAGCACAGATACTGCCAGCCTCTGCTTCCTCTACTGTCTGAAACCTGTCCCCAGAATAGATACGAATCTGATTTACCTTTTCCTCCCAAGCTGTGCCGTCTCCCCTGCCTTCCAATAACATCCTGGCCTTTAGCCGGCCTCCTGTCACCTTTAAAAAGGCCAGTCTGTTTCCCTGTCCATCTCTGGAAATCTTAAATACCCTGGCTCCAAATTCCTGAGAATAAGCAGGTACTCTAAGAAATTGGTATAAGCCCTCTAATAATTCCCTTACCCCTTGATTTTTCAAGGCAGAGCCAAAAAAACAGGGGAAGATACGTCTTTCCTCAACCATCCTGCAGATACTATCCCGGGTCAGACTGCCTGTCTCCAAATATTCGTCTAAAGCAGCCTCCTCATTAATGGCTATTTCTTCATAACAGGCGGTTCGTTGTTTCTCCTGACTTTCCTCCACCAAACAGCCTAAATCCACACAGCCCTCTCCCAAAACAGCTTTCAACTCTTTCATTAACGTTTGCCTGTCTGTTCCCAACTGATCCATTTTATTAATAAACAGAAATACCGGGATTCTATAGTCTCCCAGCAATCGCCAAAGAGTACGGGTGTGTCCCTGCACACCATCCGCTCCACTGATGACTAAAATGGCACAATCCAAAACCTGCAAGGTTCTCTCCATTTCTGCCGAAAAATCCACATGCCCCGGTGTATCCAGCAATGTAACCATCCGATTCTGTAAGGGGAACAGTGCCTGCTTGGAAAAAATCGTAATCCCCCGACTCTTTTCCATCTCATAGGTGTCTAAAAACGCATCTCCCTTGTCTACCCTGCCCATTTTCCGGATACTGCCACTTCCATAGAGTATAGCCTCTGACAGCGTAGTCTTTCCCGCATCTACATGAGCCAAAATTCCCATTACCAATCTTTCCATTCTCCTAATCAGCTCCTTCCATCAGCCAAATTCAGCCTGAAATCCAAAGGAGCTGCCGCAAAATAAAAATTTTCTCCAACATACAGTATCAATTTAAAGAAAATCATACTATATATTGTGACGAAATTTCATTTTGCGACAGCCCCTCCGCTTTACCTTCTTTTCTGTCTCACTGTCTAAAATATTAACTGATATAATTATCAAAATATCCCTGTATTAAGATAACCGGCGTTCCCTTATCTCCTGAACCACTGGTCAAATCACAGAGAGAACCAATTAAATCTGTCAGCCTTCTGGGGGTGGTTCCCTGTGCTGCCATATCACCTACCAGATCCTCCTTCTTATCTCTGATTCGCTCCTCAATAGCCTTCTTTAAATCTTCTCCAGACAAATCCTTAAAGTCGTTATCTGCCAGATATTTAAGCTTTACTTCGTTAGGTGTACCCTCCAGTCCAGGCGTGCTGGCGGGAGAAACACAGGGATCTGCCAACTCCCAGATTTTTCCTACTGGATCCTTAAATGCTCCGTCTCCATAGACCATGACCTCCACATGCTTTCCGGTCTTTTCCAACAGCTCCTTTTGAATATCCAAAACCAAATCTGTACATTCTCTGGGGAATAGCTTTACTGTCTCTTCTGTGGATTTATTGGAGCCTAACAATCCATATTTTTCATTATAGCCACTTCCGGAAAGAGAGGTTGTCATAATATCGTCCAGACCACAGACAATTTCTGCTCCACAGGCGGTAAGAATTTTTTTCGTTCTGACTCTCGTATGGATGTTACAGTTTAATACCTTCTTTGTATACTGCAAAATCTTCCGGCAATCATTGGCAAAGATAATCTCTACCTCTGCCCCTTCCTGACGAATAATATCTGCATAGTACTGTACATAGTCTACTCCGGTAAAAGCATGTCTATTTTCTCCAAATAATTCCCTGTACTTTTCCAGGGTAAGCAAATCACTGTAGGGATTGATTCCGGCATCGTCCAGCTTATCCAAAGAAACCAGCTCATTTCCCACTTCATCACTAGGATAACTGAGCATCAAGACCAGCTTTTTTGCTCCCCTAGCAATTCCTCTTAAACAGATAGCAAACCGGTTTCTGGACAGAATGGGAAATATCACTCCTATGGTCTCTCCTCCCAGCTTGGCTCTCACATCCTCTGCAATATGGTCAACGGATACATAATTTCCCTGAGCCCGGGCTACTACCGACTCTGTTACGGCTACTACATCCCTGTCTCTTAAGGCAAAGCCCTCACTTTGAGCCGCCTCCAGTACGCTCTCTGTAACAATTTTCTTTAAATTGTCTCCTTCTCTGATAATTGGACACCGAATTCCTCTTGCAATCGTTCCTACTCTTCTCTCCATGTTTATTGCTGTACTCCTTTCAAAATCCCGTATCTCCTGTGATTAGTACCTACGGATTACTACGTTCTTTTTTATTCCATCCTATTATATCGGGATTTTATCCATTCTGCAATCTTTTTAAGGTTTTATTTAGGGAATCTACAACTTGCGTTACCATTCACCCGTCAGCCAGCTGCCCGGTAAATGGTAACGGTCATCGCCTGCCCTGTACAGAAGGATTACTGAACCACTACTGTCAGTGTATAAGTGCCTTCCTTTCCCTCTGAATCACTAACAAAGTATTCTACCTGATAGCTTCCTGGTGTATTTACATCCAACTCTGTTTTTATTCGGGTATTATCTTTATCGATATCGATAGTACCATCCTCAAAATCGTAGGCAGATACTGCTTCATAAAGAAATTCCTCTACTTCATATCCTCTGGCGATATGGGCAATCCCCACACCACCTACCAAAGGTGCTGTATTCACTTCTGCTCCAGCCGTTCCTTCCACGCTGTCTGCCATCTGTATCTTACTAATAAACTCTGTATAGGGAGCCTGATCCTCCTGTTTCAGATTCAGGTAGGCAATCATTACGGCTTCTCTGGCTGCTCGGTTTACCTTAGGATCGCTTAATTCTGCCTCTGTGGCACTGTTTTGATAATCAGTAATGGTCTTTTCCAACACCGGCTTTAGCAGCTGATACCAAGCTTCATCTGCCACTTCCTCTGTCATAGACTCTCTTCTCAGTCCACCCTCCTGCACGATATAACGGGTAGTAGTATTCTCTGCACCAAATGCAGTCGTCTGCTGCCCCGTCACCCCGGCAAACATCTGAATTTTTGCCTGATTGGGATGGTGTACCTCAATCACATAGCCAGGCTTTAAATCCACCGAATAATTTCCCTGTTGATAATTAAAATAATAAGCATCCCCTGACAGACTTACCTTTTCTTCCTTGATTACCTTCCCTGTTTCATCCAGAATCTTCAAATAGGGAGCATCACTGCCCATGCTGGCTCCATGAAATCTTACCTCAGCCTTTGTATAGTCACTGTTAAAATGTACCTCACAGCCATAGGTATGATAAATGCCCTGAAGCTTTAAAGCCATGGATTTATCATAGGTATATTCACTTAGTCTGGCATAGGTAATGGCACTCTTATTTTCTCCCTCCTGCACAACCAGATATCGGCTGTCCGAAGAATGCTCCGCACTTACAGGCATCTGCAGGGAATAAACGCCTACAGGCAGATTTTCCAGGATTATCTCCTCTGCATCTATAGTAAATTCTCTGATTTTTTGGCTACCATCCCATATCGTGGCCTTTTTTCCTGCAATGCTATCCAAAGAATCAATAGCAATAGACAGAGTGTAGTTTCCCTTCACATTCTGGTAAGAATCATTGGTCACTACCTCATAGGCTTCTGTCGTTTCTGCAGCCTTCATCACAGTCTCCAAAGAATCCGCTCCCACCATATCCTTGAGTATACTGATTACCGGCAGTTTCTTTTCATAGATAGCATTACCTATTTCTGCACTAACCTCTAATCCCCAGGCTTCCAGATAAGGAATCACATTGACCTGATACAGCTCTGCCAGTGACTGAGCATAAGCATCTGTATTAGTCATCGTTTTTCCTGACTGCAAGGCACTGCGATACCACTGGAACATCTTTCCATAGGTAGTTCCACCCTCAAAAGAATCCAAGAGATTGCAGATAGCATAGAGACGTACATCCACACCGGAAGGCCATTCTCCCGTCTCTATTCTGGATTGGTTAAAATAATCCTCTCTCTCAGAAAAGTCTCCCAGCCAGTTTCCCTCGTAAGGGTATACCTCCTTATCCTTCTGGATATAATAACCTAAAATATTGTTGCTGACCTCACCCAGTCCCATCACACCTTTGCCTAAAGAGCCTTGATAACCATGGGCAAACTCATGCAGACCTCCCCAGTTTACCTCAAAAAAGGATGCAATACTGGCACTGTTGATTCCTACATGACTCCCTGCATAGTAAGCTGCTCCTGCACCATTGGCATTGGCCTTTACCAGATAACGGGTACGTACATTTTGATTAACCGGATTGGCAGGATTTTGTTCCAACCCAATCAGAGCATCCATTTTGTCGACTACTTTTTTCCAGTATTCTAAGAAATCATCCAGCGTTTGAAAACCATTCTGATGATAGTTGGTGGTCTTTTCCAGGTCTTCATAAGGAACCAAAGCTGTCAGCACCTCATTTTCTACGATTCCATAAGCATTTTTCTCCTGATTCCACTGCTGACGAAAAGCTTCCTCATCGTCTCCCTGATGATAATAATTTAATTCCTTTACCTCACTGTCATACTGTAACTCCAGAGTAATTGTGGTATCCAGGTCTGTTCCCTTTTCCATCACCGGAGAAGTAACCAGAGGTACTGACGCATAGCTCTGTCCCTCCTTTTCATTCAACAGAGTCACCCAACTCTGATCCCCGGGAATGGTCAGAGAAGATTCCTTACGGGAATCGTTTCCGGAAAGATTAACCTTTAACTCCTGCTCTCCTTTCAGAATACGCACTTTTACCTGACTATCTGCTGGAAGGAAAATTCCCAGATGCTGACTGTCCCCATAGTTACAGCGGTTTGTACCTGCTAAATCCATATTCCATACAGAAGGAATTGTATATAAAATACGCTGTACCTGAATGTCTGCTTCCTGATTATCTGAAACGGTAACGGGTACCTGTAAAACCGCCTTGTTGCCATCTGAATCCGTTGCCTCATAGGTAAGCTGATAGCTACCTGCCTTATCTGCATTCACCTGCCCCGTTACCTTAAGCTGGGCAGTCATGTCTCCATCTTCAAAGTCTTTGGCAAATACCCGAAAACGGGTATCCAAGGTATCAAAGTCTGTCCCTACAGGAATGGTAATACTGCTGGTTCCATAGATTAGAGGGGCATTTTTGCTGCTGTAGTAATTGGCTATCGTATCCTCCGCCTGTACAGGAAGCACCTGACCGGTGCCAAACAGAACTAAAGCTGACATAGCAGCTGCCATAACTTGCTTCTTCATATTGGTATCCATGCTCCTTTCAGAATCCCTATTGGCTTGTATGATGCGCGCATTTCATACTTATTTAATATGGTTACGCTTATATCATAGCATAAATACCAAAAAGAAGCAGGAAAATTAAACAAAAAATTAGGCGATTTTTCTATCTTTTTTTGATAATTATCAGATTTATTTCACTATTTCACTAATTCCATGAGCATTCAGCCAATCTGCCCACAGCTGATAACAATGTGCCTGTAAATGGATGCCATCATAAGTATATTCCTCCTTCAATCCTCCCTCAGCATCACATACTGCCTCATTCATATCAAAATAAAAGAATTCCTCTCCATTAATCTGCTCGGCTACTGCACAATTTCTGGAATTAATATTATCGTTGTTAAATACCTCGCTTTTATCCGAATAGGACTGGCTTACATTCATAATTCCCATAACAATAATGGCAGCCTGCGGCTGCAGCACTCGTATCTCATCCAAAATCTTTTTATACTGCTCTCCAAATTGTGCCGAGGTTCCCCTGCCCAACTCGTTAATTCCGCACATAATAAAGACCTTTCCATAGGACTTACTGCTCAGATGCTGCTTTAATCCTACACTACCTGAACCCGTTTCCAACCTTTTCTCCAGAATATTATATATGGTCAGTCCCCTCTTGTACAAAAAGTCGGCTTCCTTTATATTCCCATAATCACTCAATCCCTCTATGCGGGAATCCCCAATAAACACAGCATCCTGATAATAGGAAGCATCTACTTGAATATAAGGATAATCTGTGGTTAATGGTGTTTTTCCCGGATCATCATAATAAGGAGACCGGGCTGGTGCAGGCTGTCTTGGTTCAAAAGCAATCTTCCAGACAGCAGGTGTTTCTTGCTGTGAAGCTGCCTCCTCCAAGGGGAAACTGTCTTCTCCGGAAACTACCTGTCCCTCTGGCTGTATCGAGGTTTCTGACTGCTGTACCGAATCCTGTGTCGTATCTGAAGCCGGAATATCTGTTACCTTTTCTTCTATCCGCTGTCCCTCGTTTACTGCTTCAGGCTGTTCTTTTACCAAATCTTTTATTGGCTCATCTATTGGAGTTTCTACTAATCCATCGTCTAAGAAGACAGTAGCAAACAGGGGCTTATCCACCGTGATTTTCCATTTATATTTTCCGGTTAAGCCTCCCCACACTGCCCAAAGCTCTAACAGTAAAGTAGAAAAAATCAATAATAGCAAAAGAGGACATTTTTTCATCAGTCTTATCATCGTTTTCTTCCTTTATTTATGAAATCAAAATCGTCGCTATTCAGCAGGTCTGCATACTTGGCTAACCGTACGAAAATGTAGTTGTAGCGAGCAAAAATCCCATCCCCATAGGCGATTTTTATGGATTTTGCCTCGTATGATAAAGGTACTGAACAGTTACTCAAAATCTAAAATATAAAAAGGGATTTTCTCTCCCCTGGAATAACTGAGCTACAGAAAACCAGAATAATGCCAGTAATAACAGTCTAACCACCCAGGTTCTGTGGAAGCGTTTCATCAGCTTAAGAGGTATAGGAGTAGCACAAAAACTGCATATCAGCAGCAGACTTCCATAAGTATAGACAAGCTGCAGAAACTTTTCCATCCCAGTCCAGCCGTCCTTCAGTATGCTTTCCGCTACAGGAAGTGCCAGCATTCGGCTTAGATACAAGCCCAGTGCCTCCAAATCAGTCATATTGAAAATCATCCAGCTAAAGGGAATTAAGATGAACATATAAAGGTGTCCCACTATCCGGCTTCTGTCCAGATAGTTAAGCAAAAAAAACTTTTCCACCATAAGTATGACAAAAAAGAAAAGCCCCCATAGCACAAAGTTCCATCCGGCACCATGCCATAATCCTGTAAAAGCCCATACAATCAAAGTATTCCATACCATTCGGGCAGTTCCCCTTCTATTTCCTCCCAGAGGAATATAGACATAACTGCTAAACCATCTGCCCAGGGTGATATGCCAGTGTCTCCAAAAATCTGTAGCTGATTTACAGC